>CAJXKX010000169.1 GCA_913055965.1 uncultured Roseovarius sp. | reverse complement strand
CCGTCGACGTATCCGACAGCATCGACGATTCGGAAAGCCGGCTGCAGCGCCAGGGCTACGACGTGAAGACCGCCGAGAACGGCCGCCGCGCGCTGGCGGCGTTGCCGGCCGTGCGGCCCCACGTCGTCATTACGGACATGCGCATGGATGGCATGGACGGTCTGGCGCTGTTCGACGCGATCCACGAGCGTGAGCCGACGCTGCCCGTCGTCGTGTTGACGGCGCACGGCACGATTCCGGACGCCGTGGACGCGACACAGCGCGGCGTGTTCGCGTACCTGACGAAGCCCTTCGAGCGCGACCAGCTCGTCGAGATCATCGAACGGGCGCTCGGCATGTACGGCGAGCCGGCCGAAGTCCCGAGCGACGACGCCGAGTGGAGCAGCGAGATCATCACGCGCAGCTCCGCGATGCAGACGCTGCTGCGTGAAGCCTGGATGGTGTCGCAGAGCGACGCGAGCGTGCTGATCCGTGGCGAGAGCGGCACCGGCAAGGAGCTGCTGGCGCGAGCGATCCACAAGGCGAGCGCCCGCTCCGGTCGCCCGCTCGTCGCCGTGAACTGCACGGCCATCCCGGACCAGCTCTTCGAGGCCGAGCTGTTCGGCCACGAGAAAGGCGCCTTTACCGGCGCGACGCAGGCGCGCGACGGCCTGATCAAAGCGGCGCACCAGGGCACGCTGTTCCTCGACGAGATCGGCGACATGCCGCTGCCGTTCCAGGCCAAGCTGCTGCGCATGCTGCAGGAGAAAGAGGTGCGGCCCGTCGGCTCGACGCAGGCGATGCCGGTCGACGTCCGCGTGATCTCGGCCACCAATCGTGACCTGCAGGCGCATATCCGCGAGGGGCGGTTCCGCGAGGACCTCTACCACCGGCTCAACGTCGTGCCCATCGATGTGCCGGGGCTCGAGCGCAGGCGCGAGGACATCCCGGCGCTGGCCGAGCATTTCCTCGAGATGTTCGCTCGCGAGCACGGCCTCCCGCGGCGGCGTCTGTCAGACGGTGCGATCGCCGCGCTTCAGACGCGCACCTGGCCCGGCAACGTGCGCCAGCTGCGCAACATGATCGAACGGGTGCTGATCCTGGGTGACGGCAGCGACGCGATCGCCGCCGCCGAACTGCCGGGCGAGACCGCCGCGCCCTCGGAAGGCGCGCGCGTGATCCTGTCGGGCAGCGTCGCCACCCTGCCGCTGCGCGAGGCGCGCGAGGCGTTCGAGCGCGAATACCTGGTGACGCAGATCAACCGCTTCGGCGGCAATATCAGCCGCACCGCCGAATTCGTGGGCATGGAGCGCAGCGCGCTGCATCGCAAGCTGAAATCGCTCGGCGTGGTGCCGCCGTCGCGCAGCGACCGCGACGATACCGCCGCGGCCGAGTAGGGCACGGGGCCCCTTGTGTCTCTCACAATGTGCCGCGCATCCGCCAGCCGCCCGCGTGAAGCCGCATCCGGCCACCGCCGGTAAACGCCAGCACCAGCGTCGCCACGCCCGCAGCGGCGGGGGCGACGGTCAGGGCGGTGCCCTCGAACAGCGCGATCGCCGCCCCGCAGACGGTCATCCCGATCAGCGCCACGACGCGGCTGAAAATGCCCAGCAGCAGCCACAGCGCCACCAGCGCGAACAGCCCCGCCGCCGCAAGGTCGAGCACGCGGGTGCCGGTCTCGATCCCGAAGGCCGGCGTGCCGGGCGAAAGCGTGCCCGCCACATGCCCCATGTAGAATACCGCGAGCCCCAGACGGGCCGCGAGACCGGCGGTCTGAATGAGTGCCTGCTGCATGATTGTATCTCCTGCTCCTGCTCCTGCTCGTTGCCTTGGAGGTTGCAGGGATGCAGGGCCGTGTTCAACCTTGAATTGTGTAAAACCGCTCTTGCGCTTCCGGCAACGCCGCCGCCGGATCAGGCAGGTCGGCAAGGTTGCGGCAGATCCAGTCGACCACGGCGCGCAGGTCGGTATCGTCGCTGCGGCTCTCGTGATAGATGATGTGCAGGTCGCGCGCGACGTCCAGCCCGCTGCCCGGCACATGCACGAGATCGGGATCGGCCTCGGCGATGACCGTGGGCAGCACCGCCGCCAGCCCGAGGTCGCGCATCGCCGGAACAAGCTGCGCGAAACTGTCGGTCTTGAGCATCGCCTCCGAGCCGAACCACGCCCGCCGCGCCTCGGCATATTGCGCCGCGTAGCGGTCGGTCAGGCTCGCCCAGCCATCGCCCGGCACCCAGCCGCGCGGCGCATAGAGCGCGAAAGGCAGCGATCCGCACCGCCGGGTCTTGAGCCGCCCGCTATCGGGCAGGTTGAACACCAGCGCCACGTCGGACATGCCGAGGCCGATCTCGTAGACCCGGTTCTCGAAGACCGGGCGCAGGTGGGCGCGCTCGCGCCACAGATCGGCCACGCGCGGGATCAGCACGTGCGAGATGATCGATGGCAGGGCGCTGATACGGATATCGCGCGCCGCGTCCGGGGCGCTCTCGCTGACGCGGCTCAGTTCGGAAAAGATCATCCCGTCGGCATGCTCGAACGCCTCGATCAGCGAGGCAAGCCGCGGGTTGAGCAGCCAGCCGCCATCCGATTTCACGAAAGGCGAAATGCCCAGTTCGCTGCGCAGCCGCGCGATCTGCCGCGAGACGGTGGAGGTCGTCGTCTCCAGCTCTTCGGCGGCCCGCGTCATCGACCCGCAGCGATGCACGGCAAGCAGCACGCGCAGATCGTCGTAAAGACGGGCGTAGGACGGTTTCGAACGGGTCTGGCGCACGCGGCCTTGCTCCTTGCTGACGGATTGTCGGTCGGGTCCGGCACGGGGACCGAACGCGGCGCATATGACATCTTGGGGCGGCAACACAACCGACACGCACGCATGCCCGCTATGACCTGTGCGACAGGGCACGGTCGCACAGTCCGGGCCTGCGGGCCTGCACCGGGGCGGTGCCCGGCGCGATCATGCAAGGATGCTACCCCCGAACCGGCCGCCGCCGCAAGTCGCCATTTCCCGCGCGCCGCCGCGCCGCATGCCCGCGCGGCGGCCGGGACAAACCGATTGACCGGTTTGCGGGCTTCTGTCATCAAGCGGCCTCAGTCAGGGCGGGACAAGCGGCATGAAGGTCATCATCTGCGGCGCCGGTCAGGTGGGCTGGCAGATCGCGCGCCACCTGTCGGGCGAGAACAACGACGTCACCGTTGTCGACAACAACCCCGAACTGGTGCGCCGCGCCACCGACACGCTCGACGTTCAGGGCGTGATCGGCTTTGCCTCGCATCCAGATGTGCTCGACCAGGCGGGCGCGCGCGACGCCGAGATGATCATCGCCGCGACCTATTCCGACGAGGTCAACATGGTCACCTGCCAGGTGGCGCATTCGGTGTTCGGCATCGGGCGCAAGATCGCGCGGCTGCGCAGCCAGACCTATCTCGACCCCGCCTATGCCGATCTCTACCGCCGCGATCACATGCCCATCGACGTGATGATCAGCCCCGAGCGCGAGGTCGCCCGCGCCGCGCTGCGCAGGCTGGCGACGCCGGTCGCCTTCGATACCGAGATGTTCCTCGGCGGCGAGGCGCAGCTTCTGGGGCTGCGGCTCGACGAGGATTGCCCGGTGCTCAACACGCCGCTGCGGCAGTTGAGCGACCTGTTCTCGACGCTGCGGGTGGTGGTGCTGGCGGTGCGCCGCGACGGGCGGCTCTTTGCGCCGGAATCCGGCGATCAGCTCTTTGCCGAGGACGAATGCTATCTCTTCGCCCCGGTCGAAGACGTGCCGCGCACGCTCGAGGTGTTCGGCAAGGCCCAGACCCGGCAGGAGCGCGCGGTGATCGTCGGCGGCGGCAATATCGGCCTGTCGGTGGCGCAAGCGCTCGAGACGCGGGCGGGCGGGCGCGTGCGGGCCAAGGTCATCGAGAAGGACCGCGCCCGCGCCGAGCGTGCCGCCGACGCGCTCGAGCGCACCATCGTGCTGCATGGCGACGGGCTGGGCGCGGCGATTCTCGCCGAGGCGGGCATCTCGCGCGCCGATGCGGTGCTCGCCGTGACCGATGACGACAAGACCAACATGCTCGCCGCCGTGCGCGCCAAGGCCGAGGGCTGCCCCTTCGCCATCGCGCTGATCAACGACCCCACGCTGGTGCCGCTGATGGAGCCCCTCGGCATCGACGCCTATATCAATCCGCGCGCCACGACCGTCAGTTCGATCCTGCGCCATATCCGCCATGGCAAGGTGCGCGGCGTCTACTCGGTTGGCGATGCCGAGGGCGAGGTTCTTGAGGCCGAGGTGCTCGACACCTCGTCGATCGCCGGTGCGGCGCTGCGCGACATCGATTTTCCCGAGGGCGTGCTGGTCGGCGGCGTGCGCAAGCCCGACGGCCTCTTCAAGCCCAGCGGCGGGCTGCGGCTCGAGGCGGGCGACGTGGTGGTGATCTTCGCGCTGGCGGCGGATGTGGCGGCGGTCGAGCGGCTGCTGCAGGTGTCGGTGGATTATTTCTGAGCCCATGACCGCGCGGCTGCTCCGATTCCCGCTCTTCCTGATCCTCACCGGGATCGCCGCCCTGATGATGACGCTGCCCGCGCTCGACGCGCTGCTGCGCGACGATACGAGCGTCGCGCGCGCGTTCTTCTATTCCGGACTGCTGGGGCTGGCGGCGGTGCTGGCGACGGGGCTGTCGATCTCGGGCCGCGTGGCCGGGCGCGAACCTACCGACGCGCAGCACCTTGGCTCGCTGCTGCTGGCCTACCTGGTGCTGCCGCTCTATCTCGCGCTGCCCTTCTACGAGGGGCTGCAGACCACCACGTTTCTCAACGCCTATGTCGAGATGGTGTCGAGCCTCACCACGACCGGCGCGACCCTGTTCGAGGTGCCGGGCCGGCTGGCCGACAGCCTGCACCTGTGGCGCGGCCTCGTCGGCTGGGCGGGCGGTCTGCTGATCTGGATTTCCGCCTCGGCGGTGCTTGCGCCGATGAGCCTCGGCGGCTTCGAGGTGACGGTGCGCGCCGAACCGGGGCAGGACGACGCAATGCTGGGCCGGTTCCAGCGTGCGCTGCCCTCGCGGCGGGTGGCGATGGCCACCCGCACGCTCACGCCGGTCTACATGGCGCTCACTCTGACCCTGTGGATCGTGCTGATGGCCGACGGAGAGCGTGCCTTCGTGGCGCTCATCCATGCGATGTCCACCATGGCGACAAGCGGGATCTCGCCGGTGGGCGGGCTGCAGAACGGCGGCTCGGGCACGGTCGGGGAGATCGCGATCTTCGCCTTCCTCTTTCTCGCGCTGTCGCGGCTCACCTTTTCGTCCGACACGGTTCCCACGGCGCGGCCCGGGCTGCGCAACGATCCCGAATTCCGCCTCGGGATCGCACTGGTGCTGACGGTGCCGCTGCTGCTCTTTGCGCGCCACTGGATCGGCACCATCGAGATCGACGAGACGCTGCAGGTCGCCGAGGCGCTGCGCG
>CAJXKX010000168.1 GCA_913055965.1 uncultured Roseovarius sp. | reverse complement strand
GGCCTCGGGGGCGCGGTCCGGGCGGCGCGCCTCGGGCGATTGCGGCAGCGCAACCAGCAGTGCCGCCTCGGCCTCGGTCAGCCGTGAGGGCTCCTTGCCGAACCAGGCGAGGCTCGCAGCGCGCACCCCTTCGAGATTGCCGCCGAAGGGCGCGAGCGCGAGGTAGAGCGCGAGAATGTCCCGCTTGCCCAGCCGCCGCTCCAGCGCCAGGGCCACCCGCATCTGCCGCAGCTTGCCGCGCCAGTGGCCGGTGCCGCTTGCCTCGAGCAGCCGCGCCACCTGCATCGTCAGGGTCGAGCCGCCCGAGACCACGCGGCCGTGCCTCAGCGCCTGCGCGGCGGCGCGCAGCAGCGCCAGCGGATCGACGCCGGAATGACGCTCGAACCGGCGATCCTCGTAGGCGTGCAGCATGGCGAGATAGGCCGGGTCCACGTCCGTGGGGGCCACCCCCATCCGCCAGCGCCCATCCGCAACCGTATGGACATGCAGCAGCGCGCCCGCGCGGTCCGTCACCTCGACCGAGGTTTCGATCCCGAGCGGTGGCAGCACCGTGGCGTCGATCCAGCGATCCGCCCCGTCGCGCAGCCCCGCCGCCAGCATCAGCGCCAGCGCGAAGGCGATGAGGCCCCACCGCCTCATGGCGTCACGGTCAGCCGCCCCGAAGCGGTGGTGCCGCGCAGCGCCGGGCGATACATGTCCTCTACCAGTGCCGCCGGGTGGTGATAGCTTCCGGGTGTCACCGCGCGGACGATATAGGCCAGCTCGAACGGGGTATCGTCGCGCAGGTCCACCGCCGCGAGAAAGCGGTCGGCGCGGAATTCGGCATGTTCGGGCACCGCCGGGTCGGGCCAGCCGAGCGCCGCGATATCGCCCGCGCGCAACAGGTTGGGGTTGTCGATCTCCAGCCCCGCGGGCAGCGCGTCGTCGATCATCAGCCGCCCGCCGCCCCCCGTCGCGGGCGTCACCCGCAGCACCGCCACCAGCCGCGTGCCGGTCTCTACCGTGGTGGCATCCACCGGTGCGCCGTCGAGCGTGACATAGCGCCGCTCGATCACGTAGCCCTGCGCCGTGGCCTGCGTCGCGCCCTCGGGAACGCCCAGCGTGCTGAGCGTGATGTCGGTGGCGCGCGGGCTGTCGTTGCGGATCGCCTGCGGCGCGGCTCCGGCCTCCTGCACCCGCAGCATCGGCCCGGCGGCGGGCAGCCCGTCGAGGCTCAGCCCCGCCGCGCCCGGCCCGTCGATGAGCGCATGGGCGGCCATCAGCGTCCAGGCCTGTTCCTGCGTCGAGAGCCGCCTGTCGGCCCCCGACAGCGGCGCGGCGAGTGCGGCGCGGTCCACCGCGTCGCTGCCCGCCTCGGCAGCCAGCGTCAGCAGCCCGGCGCGGTCGCGCAGCGCGCTGCCATAGTCCGACCGCCAGCCCGTCTCCGTGCCCCCATCGCCCTCGGCCAGGAGCGCCGCCGCCTGCGCGAACAGCCGGTCGGCGCGCACCGGATCGCCATAGGATGCAAGCGCCGCGCCCAGTTGCGCCAGCGCCAAGGGCGTGGCGAGCGCGTCGGCCTTCACATCCGCATAGTAGCGCAGATCGCCCATCGCCGCCGCACCCTCGCGCGCCAGCACCATCAGCGCATAGGCCACGTCCTCGCCGCCGCGGTCGAAATCGGGGGCGTAGGCGATGCGGTTGCGCAGGTTGTCGAGCGCCATGTCGAAGGCCCGGTCGGGCACCGCGTGACCGCCCGCACGGGCGCGCGAGAGGAAATCGGTGACATAGGCATCGAGCCAGAAATCCCCCGATCCCGCCTGCCACAGCCCGAACGATCCGCCGCTGCCCTGCCGGGTCAGCACCTGCCGCACCGCGTCTTCTATGCGGGCCGCGATATCGGCACGGCCCACGAGCCCCATCGCTTCCGCCACCTCGTCGAAATAGAGCAGCGGCAGCGCCGCCGAGGCGACCTGCTCGGTGCAGCCATAGGGGTAGCGGTCGAGCGCCGCCAGAAGCCCCGGCGCGTCGAGCCGCGCCAGCGGCCCGGCGGAAACGACGGCGCGGGCGCTGCCGGGGCGCAGCCCGGCAAACACGTTGTCGTCGAGGGTGAAGGTATCGCCGGAGGCGAGCGTGAAGCGCCTTGTCACTGCGATGGCGGGATCGTTGGCGCGGACCGGCAGGCGCAGCCGCTTGGTCAGGGCCTGCCCGCCCGGCGGGGTAAGGGTCACGTGGATATCGTGGACGCCCTCGCCCAGCGCGGTGAGCGGCACGGTGACGACTGCCTGCGCGCCCTCGGCCAGATCGACCGTGCCGGGCACCTCGCCCAGCCGAAGCCCGTCGCCCGTGCTTACCGCCACCCCGACCTGCCCCGTCGGGCCATCGGCATGGGTGATCTCCAGCCGCATCCGGCTCTTGTCGCCGGGGGCGAGGAAGCGCGGCAGCGAGGCCGAGAGCACCACCGGGTCGCGCACCAGCACGTCGCGCGTCCCCGGCGCTGCGCCCAGCCCGGGCACCCGCGTCGCCAGCCGCAGCATCTGGTTCATCGGCGTCAGGGTGTAATCGGCGGCGCGGGTCAGGAACTCGCGCATCTCCTCGCGCATTGGCGGCACGTCCAGCACCGCCGCCACGCTGCGGATCTTCGCCGGATCGAAGCCGCCCTCGCCCGGCCCCCAGACCACGCCCAGCACCCGGCGCGGGCCCAGCGGCACGACCACGAACGCGCCGGTCGTGACGCCGTCTTCGGGCGCGCGGTAGTCCAGCAGCCGGTCCACCGGCTCTGTGGTCAGCACCGCGACCAGCTCGCCCGCCGCGTACTCCTGCATCACTGCGCCGCCCAGGCGATGGATGATGGTTTCCCCCGGACCGCGACTGGTCTAGAATCGCGCGCAACGAAGCGCGAACCGAACGAGGACAGAATGAAATTCTTCGCCGACACCGCAGATATCGACGCGATCCGCGAGCTGAACGAAACCGGCCTGCTTGACGGCGTCACCACCAACCCGTCGCTGATCATGAAGTCGGGCCGCGACATCATGGAAGTGACCAAGGAAATCTGCGACATCGTCGATGGCCCGGTTTCCGCCGAAGTCACCGCGACGGATTTCGAAGGCATGATGAAAGAGGCCGAAATCCTCTCCAGGATCGCAGACAATATCTGCATCAAGGTGCCGCTCACCATGGACGGCCTCAAGGCCCATGGGGTGGCTCGGATGCTGAGCAACCGGCACGCAATCATGGTCCGCTCCGGCTACCACTGCGCGCAGCCGCTGCACGAGATCCACGGCCTGCCGGAAACCGTTCGGATTTCGCTGCACCTCTACAACACCCGCGAGGAGATCGAGACCTGCGTCGAGGCGATCCGCACGATCGCGAAGATGCCCTGAGCCGCGGTGCGGCCAATGCCGAATGCCGAAGCACGAATGACGAAACGAAAGGCAACGCCTTCGGCGCGTCCGATCGTGGCATTTCCCAGGCCCGGAGGGCCGGCATCTCTGTAGCCATCCATTGGGCCAATGTCCCCAACTCCGTAGGAGTGACATCCGGGGCGGTGGCGGCTCGTCCCTTCTGCCGTCGGAGTATGCCGCTCCTACGGAGCTTCCTTCGAGGGCTGGGGCTTGGGCTATGAGGATGGCGCTCCCAAGGGAGCTCGGGCCGGCGCCCCGTGCCTTTCGACCTTGATTCGGACGCGCCGCCCGCGTCCTCAGCCCTCCGGGCCACGTCGCTTCGCTCCTGTCCAAACCACCTACAAGCCTTCGGTGGTTTTCGACTTTTAGACCTTTAGACCCGCCGCAGGCGCAGCCGCCGCGTCGCATTTGCTATCGCACATGAGATACCTAGTCACCGGCGGAGCCGGATTCATCGGAAGCCATCTGGTCGACCGGCTGATTGGCGAGGGCCACGAGGTGGTGGTGCTCGACAACTTCGACCCCTTCTACGATCCGGAGATCAAGGAGGCCAATGTCGCCGCCCACCAGGAGCAGCCCCGCTTTCGCCTGGTTCGGGTGGACTTGAGGGACGAGGAGGCGCTGGGCGCCTCGCTGGACGGCAACTACGACGCGATCGTCCACCTGGCCGCCTGTGCCGGAGTTCGCCCTTCGATCGAGAACCCGGCCAAGTACCAGGACGTCAACGTCCGGGGCACCCAGAACCTGCTGGAACTGGCGCGCAAGTGGGGGGTCGAGCAGTTCGTGTTTGCCTCGTCGTCGAGCGTCTACGGCACCAACCCGAACGTGCCGTGGCGGGAGGACGAACCTCTCGTGCCGATCAGCCCCTACGCCAGTACGAAGCTGAGCTGCGAGTTCATGGGGCCCGTCTACAGCCATCTCTACGGGATCCCCTTCATCGGGCTGCGCTTCTTCACCGTCTACGGGCCGCGCCAACGACCGGACCTGGCGATTCACAAGTTCGCCCGGCGGATCCTCGCCGGAGAGACGATTCCGTTCTTCGGCAACGGCGAGACCAGCCGCGACTACACCTACATCGACGACATCATCGCCGGCGTGCGGGCGGCCATTGACTACCGGGCCACCCCCTACGAGGTCATCAACCTGGGCAACGACCAACCGGTGACCCTGTCGGGCCTGGTCGCGCTCATTTCGCAGGCGGTCGGCCGGGAGGCGGTCCTCGAACGGCTGCCGGACCAGCCGGGAGACGTCCCGCACACCCGGGCGGACATTTCGAAGGCCAGGCGCTTGCTCGGCTACCAGCCGGAGACGCCGCTGCCCGACGGGCTCGGGAAGTTTGTGGCATGGCTACGCGAATGCGGTAGTGTCCCGGCGCCCCGGCAGGCCGCACACTGAATCCATGTCGGCGCCCCCGCCCCGAATGAGCAACAAGCGACAGATCGCCCTGACCGTCGACTACGAGGTCTTCGGCAACGGCAGCGGCGACCCGCGCCGTCACATGGTGGAGCCGACCGAGCGGATGGCCCGGATCTGCGAACGCCATGGGGCCCCGCTGACGGTGTTCTTCGAGGCCGAGGAGTTCCTCGCCTTTGGGCGCGAGAGGGAGGCCCTGCGCGCGGCCTGGGGATACGATCCCCACGCCGAGGTCCGCGCCCAGGCCATCGACCTGGCGAAGCGCGGGCACGACCTCCAGCTCCATCTCCACCCGGAGTGGGTGGGCTGCTCGTTTCGCGACGGGCATTGGCGGCTTCGCCCCGAGCGGCCGACGGTCGACAGCCTGTTCGAGAGCGCCGAGGAGGTGAGCCGCTACATCGGAGAGCGCAAGGCGGTCGTCGACGAGTTGCTCGAGGCGGCCGGCAGCACGCGACGGGTGAGTGCCTACCGCTGCGGCGCCTTCTGCGCCCAGCCGGGCAGGAAGCTTCTCAAGGCGCTGGCCGAGCACGGCATCGTGGTCGACAGCTCGGCGGTCAAGGGGATGGTGCGCGAGGACGAGCACGTCCGACTCGACTTCACCGGGGCGCCCGCTCGTCGACGCCACTGGCGGGGTTCCCGGG
>CAJXKX010000167.1 GCA_913055965.1 uncultured Roseovarius sp. | reverse complement strand
GCCGTGGACGAGGCGCTCGGCAGCCTCGCCGAGAACGCGCAGGATTTCAAGGATCGCAAGAAGGGCACCAAGGCCAAGGACGGCGATCAGGTGGTGATCGATTTCGTGGGCAAGGTGGATGGCGAGCCCTTCGAGGGCGGCTCGGCAGAGGACTATCCGCTGACGCTCGGCTCCGGCAGCTTCATTCCCGGCTTCGAGGAGCAGCTTGTCGGCGTCAAGGCGGGCGAGGAAAAGGCCGTGACCGTGACTTTCCCCGAGGAATACGGGGCAGAGCATCTCGCGGGCAAGGAGGCGGTGTTCGACTGCACCGTCAAGGCCGTGAAAGAGCCCGTGGCCGCCGAGATCGACGACGAACTGGCGCAGAAATACGGTGCCGAGGACCTCGCCGGGCTCAAGCAGCAGATCGCCGAACGGCTGGAGCAGGAATTCGCCGGCGCGGCGCGCGCGATCCTCAAGCGCAACGTGCTCGACGCGCTCGACGAGAAGGTGAGCTTCGAATTGCCGCCGACCATGGTCGAGACCGAGGCCAAGCAGATCGCGCATCAGCTGTGGCACGAGGAGAACCCCGAGCACGAGGGGCATGACCACCCCGAGATCGAGCCGACCGAGGAGCACCTGAAGCTGGCCGAGCGCCGCGTGCGTCTGGGCCTGCTGCTGGCCGAACTGGGCCGCAAGGCCGAGGTCGAGGTGACCGATGCCGAGATGACGCAGGCGGTGATGAACCAGGCACGTCAGTATCCCGGCCACGAGCGCGAGTTCTTCGAGTTCGTCCAGAAGAACCCGCAGATGCGCCAGCAACTGCGCGCGCCGATCTTCGAGGACAAGGTCGTCGATTACGTGGTCGAGCTTGCCAGCGTGACCGACAAGGACGTCTCGAAGGAAGAGCTCGAGAAGGTGATCGAGGAGATGAACGACGAATAGGCGCATCGCGCCATCGTCGCCCGCCGATCACGGACGAATCAAAGGGCCGCCCCGGGGAGAAGTGGGGCGGCCCTTATCGTTCGCTCACCCGGCCCGGCATCTGCACCGGGCGGGCCGTGCCCGCTGGGGGTCAGGCACCGACTTGCGAGTGGGAACGAATCTTGTCGGTGAGTGCTGCCTTGAGCTTGAGGGCCGCGACCCTCTCCTTCGCGTTGGTCGCCGCGGCGATCTGCTCGTCGCAGTAGATTTCGAGGGCGCTCTTCTCGGGCGGCGGCGCGGCGTGGGTCGAGATCAGATCGAGCGCCTCGTCCTCGCTGAGGAACACGTCCCCCTCGATGCCGGCAAAGGCGCGGATCCGGTCGATGCGCTCGTCCGAGCAATCGAGAAGCGCGGCCAGCGCGTTGACCTTGCCCATGTCCACCGTCTTGCCGATATAGTCGTAGGGCGCATTGCCCGAGCGGTTCATCACGCGGTTCATCACCGGGTCGATCACCGCAACCGCATCGGTCACGCCCGCGTCACGCCCGTATTCGAAGGCGCCGACCATCACCTCGGAGGTGACGTAGGAAATCGAGTTGCGCGCGCGGCCCGTCCCCGAGAGCCGCTCGGTATCCACGCAAAAGCGCGTGGCCTCCCAGATGTGCGGGCTGCGCAGCGGCGGCTCGCCGCCGAGGATTTCCGCGAACACATCGGCCAGCATGTGCGGGCCGGTGGTCTGCAAAAGGCGCATGCAGCCGACCACGTGCCCCGACTCGTCGAGCGAGATCACATGCGCGGGATCGAGCGCGTCGAACGCGTCCATCTCGAGCCCGTCGCGCACCGTGACATCCCACCCCAACCTGTCCTGGAACACACGGGCCCGCAGGCGAAACATTTCCTGTTCAAGATCACCAAAGCGATCCCTGTTCAGAGCATCGAGAACGATGATCATTTTTCTATCCCCATAAAGACCGTTGTAGAGCCATGTTCGCCCATAGCGCGAACGCGGTCTATAAGGGGTTTCCCGTAGTGGCGGCAGGGTGGCCATCACGAAACCGCTACTCGGCGGGATGGTGCCGCCGCGATCAGCTTGGCTTGACGACTCCGAGCCCCACGGCGCGCCCGATCGCCTGCGCCGTGCTCAGCGCGCCGAGCTTGGTGCGGGCCGAGCGCAGGTGCACCTCGACCGTGCGGTGCGAGATCGACAGGATATCGCCGATATCCTGCTGCGATTTGCCCACGGCGACCCATTGCAGGATCTCGCGCTCGCGCGCGGACAGCGCGGGCAGGCGCAGCGCCGACATCGACAGATTCGAGGACATGACGTTGTCATGCATGTGGACGGCGGCGGTCTGCAGGTTGCCGATCACGTTCTTCTTGAGCGCCTGCCACTCCTGGTCCGAACAGTCGCGGGTGACGCTGAACAGCCCGATATCGCCATATGGCCCGCGCACCGGCACCGTCAGGCCCCGGTCGGACACACCGAAATCCGGGGCATTGGCGAACACCGTGTTGAAATGCGGGCTCTTCTCCAGCCTGAGCCAATCGACCGGCGCGATCGCCTTGCGGCCGAAATGGATGGTCGGGTCGATCCGGTGAAGCCCCTTTTGCATGTAGTGGCTCACCCAATCTGCGCGATAATTGGCAAACCCCTGCACGGCGCCGGAGATCGGGTTGAACGTGGCGTAGGAGGCGTGATCGAATTCGAAGGACTGGCAGACGTCGTCGAGAAACCGGATGAAGCGATCATCCGCCTCGGGGATCTTGCTGAGGTCGATCAGGTCCATGGACGCGGTTCCTCGAGCCAAGGTGGTCCCGCGACTATACAGAAAGATACATCACTTTTACAATTGTGAACTCCGACCCCGGCGGCGCGGGGATCGGGGCAGGGGCCGCGCGCGATGCGCCCGGCCCCTGTCGAGCATTGCTCAGGCAGTCTCGTCGTCGGATGCCTGCGCAGGGCCGCGCGTGTCGTCGCCGTCGTCGGAGGCGGCGCCGCCGAGATCGTCGAACAGTTCCGCGATCTCGAAATCGGCCGCGGCCTCTTCCTCGGCGGCGGCGTCCTGGATGGTGCGGCCCGACGCCTGCAACTCGGCCTCTTCGGGCGAGCGCGCGACGTTGAGCGAGACCGTCGCCATCACCTCGGGATGCAGGTGAATTTCCACCTCGTGCAGGCCGAGCGTCTTGATCGGCGTGCGGATGATCGCCTGCTTGCGGTCGATGGTGAAGCCCTCGGCGGTGGCGACATCGGCCACGTCACGGGTGCTGACCGAGCCATAGAGATTGCCGCCGTCGGAGGCCTGGCGAATCACGATGAACTGCTGCCCGTCGAGCCGGTCGGCAAGCGCCTGCGCTTCCTTGCGGGTCTCGAGGTTCTGCGCTTCGAGTTGCGCCTTGCGCGCCTCGAAATCGGCGATGTTGCGCTCGGAAGCCGACAGCGCCTTGCCCTGCGGCAGCAGGTAATTGCGCGCGAAGCCGGGCTTGACGTCCACGACGTCGCCCATCTGGCCAAGCTTGGCCACGCGTTCCAGAAGGATCACTTGCATGGTCTCGCCTCCTTATTTCACGGCGTAGGGCAGGAGCGCGAGAAAGCGGGCGCGCTTGATCGCGCGCGACAGTTCACGCTGCTTCTTGGCCGACACGGCGGTGATGCGCGACGGCACGATCTTGCCGCGCTCGGAGATGTAGCGCTGCAGCAGCTTGGTGTCCTTGTAGTCGATCGTGGGCGCGTTGGCGCCGGAGAACGGGCAGGACTTGCGGCGGCGGAAAAACGGTCTGTTTGCCATGGGTTCAGGTCCTTTCCTCAGTCGCGGCGCGGGCGGTCGCCCCGACCACCGCGGCGTTCTTCCTTGGCGGCCTTGGCTTGCAGAACCACCGAGGGGCCTTCGTCGTGCTTGTCGACCTTGATGGTCATGACGCGCATCACGTCGTCATGCAGGCGCATCAGGCGCTCCATTTCCTGCACGGCAGCGGCGGGTGCGTCGGTCCGGAGAAAGGCGTAATGGCCCTTGCGGTTCTTGTTGATCTTGTAGGCCATGGTCTTCACGCCCCAGTACTCGGTATCGAGGGTCTTGCCCCCGTTATCGGCGAGAACGGTGCTGAAATGCTCGATGAGCCCCTCGGCCTGCGCGTTGGAAAGATCCTGGCGCGCGATCATCACATGCTCGTAAAGCGGCATGTCGTCTCCATTTTTGTCAAGGCGCATTTCATAGGCCGGGCGCTGCCCTTTCGCTGCCCGACCACGAGAGTCTGCGCGGTTCATAACGTTTGCGAAAGGTGCGTGGTCTATACCGTGCCGCACCGGTCGCTGCAAGGCCCGACGCACCGGCCGCGCGGCTGCCATCTTTCTGTCATTGTGCAGGCAGGATCGCCGGGCAGGCTGCGGGCAGCCGCGCAAGTGAATGGTAGAGGAGATTGACGATGGTTGCGCTTCCCGATGTCGAACCCGGTTCTTTCCCGTCGGCCCGGTCCGGGGCTGCCCGGTGGCCGCAGGCGCGCGACGGGATCGCGCGAATCGTCCTGCGGATTGCCGGGGCGGGCCTTGTCGTTGCGGCGCCCGGCCTGTGGCTGCTGCCCGCACCGCCGGGCGATCCGGTGATGCTGCTGCTGAGGCTGCTCGTCTCGCTCGGCCTTCTCGGTTCCGGCGCGCTCTGCCTCGGCTTCGCCGCCCGCGGTGCCGCCGCGCGCCCGTCCATGCGCATCGCGCCCGACACGCGCGTCTTGCATGTGCCGCGACGGGATCCGGACGGCGCATGGCAGATGGTCGCGCACCGGCTCGATGATCTGCACGAGGTGTCGCTGCGCGACGGGCTGCTCAGCGCCCGCGATCGGCGCGGGCGGGTGGTCCTGTCGGTCGATGTGCCGGGCCCCCGCGAGGAACGTGCGCTGCGCGCGGCCCTCTCCCGCGCGCTCTGAGCGGCGCAGCGCGCACGGCTGGGGCGGATGTTCGCCAGTCCACAGCGGTTGTTTGAAACTGTGCTATTGTGATTTTTCGCCAATGCTCCAAATCTAGCTGCATCTACCCACGATTGCATGATTGGAGTTTACCCGTATGAAACCGACGCTTCTCGCCGCCGCTCTCAGCCTCGCCGCCGCGGCCACCGCCGCGCAGGCCGCCCCCGAGACCTACGAGCTCGATCCCAGCCACAGCCAGGTGGTGTTCACCTATGATCACCTCGGATTTTCGACCACAACCGGGATGTTCTCGGGCTTCGAAGGCGAAATCCGCTTCGATGCCGAGGACCCGGCCAATTCCTCGGTCAGCGTGTCCATGCCGGTGATGTCGATGTTTACCGGCTGGGAAAAGCGGGAGGCGCATTTCATGTCCGACGATTTCTTCGGGGCGTCCGAGGGCGACATGGTCACCTTCACCTCCACCGGCATCGAGGTCACGGGCGAGAATACCGCGATCATCACCGGCGACCTGACCATGAACGGCGTCACCCGTTCGGTGGCGCTCGACACGGTGCTGAACCAGAAGGCCGACGCCCACCCGATGAACAACCGCCCGTGGATCGGCTTCGACGCCACCACCACGCTCAAGCGGACCGATTTCGAGCTCGGCAAGTTCGCGCCCTATGT
>CAJXKX010000166.1 GCA_913055965.1 uncultured Roseovarius sp. | reverse complement strand
CCCGAGCCACCAAGACCCACCACAAGCCCGTAGCCCACCAGCGGATTGGCCCGCACGCCCGCCACATCGGCCATGTCCTTGAGCCGGTCCGCCGCGGCGAACCCCGGCCAGAGCCACAGGATCAGGATCACGATACGCGCCATGATACGGCCCCTCACATCGGTGACACGGCGGTCAGCGCGCGGCGCAGCCAGCCGTGTTTCGTGGTATCGGCCACGTCGCCCGCGCCGACATACTTGATCTCTGCATGGGCGATACGGTCCGAGCGCACGACATTGTCTGCCGAGATGTCCGACGGGCGCACGATGCCGCGCACCCGCACATATTCCTGCCCGTTGTTCAGCGTCAGTTTCTTCTGGCCCATGATCTCGAGATTGCCGCCGGGCAGCACCCGCACCACCGAGACCGAGACACGCCCGGTCAGCGAGTTGGATTGCGAGGCGCTGCCTTCGCCGGAAAAGCTGCGCGTGGTGCCGCCGGTGAGCCGCGAATCGTCAAAGCCGAAGGCCACCACGTCGGGGATATCGACGGCGAAACTGTCGCTCTTGCTGGTATCGGCGGCCTGCGATTTGCGCGCGGCGAAGCGCTCGCGGAACTCCACCGTCAGGATATCGCCGACGGCGCTGGCACGCCGGTCGGCGGCAAAGAGCCCGCGCGCGTGGCCCGCATAGATCGAGCCCGACGGCATCTGGCGGTCCTGCGCGACCGCGTCCACGGGAAAGACCGGCGCGTAGAGCGCGGATTCGGCTTCCTCGACCTGAGTGGAGCAGCCCGCGAGGGCGGCGAGTGCGAGGGCGGCGGGGATCAGGCGTGACATGGACTGTCCCTTACAGCTTGTTGGCCAGATAGCTCATCATCTCGTCCGAGGCCGAGATCGAGCGCGAGTTGATCTCGTAGGCGCGCTGCGCTTCGATCATCTCGACGAGTTCCTGCACCACGTTGACATTCGAGGTCTCGAGCGCGCCCTGCACCAGATCGCCCATCCCGTCCTCGACCGGCGCACCCACGGCGGGCGGGCCGCTTGCCGGGGTCTCGACCGCGAGCGTCTCGCCCACCGGCTCCAGCCCGCGGGGATTGGTGAATTGCGCAAGCGTGATCTGCCCCACCTCCTGCGCTTCGACCGCGTCGGGCAGGACCACGCTGACGATCCCGTCGCGCGAGATGCTGATGCTGGTGGCCTCTCCGGGGATCTGGATCTCGGGCTGGACCACATAGCCGCTGGCGGTGGTCAGCACGCCCTCGGCATTCTGCGAGAACGTGCCGTTGCGCGTGTAGCCGATGCGCCCGTCGGGCATCAGAACCTGAAAGAACCCCTTGCCGTCGATCGCCAGATCGAGCGCGTTGTCGGTATTGGTCAGGTTGCCCTGGGTATACATCTTCTCGGTGCTGACGAGGCGCACACCGGTGCCGAGCGTGGTGGGCGCGGTCTGCGCCGTGGCCTCCGAGGTCTGCGCGCCGGCGGGACGGACATTCTGATAGAGCAGCGACTCGAAATTCGCGCGGTCGCGCTTGAAGCCGGTGGTGTTGACGTTGGCGAGGTTGTTGGAAATCACCTGGATGCGCGCCTGCTGCGCGTTGAGGCCCGTCTTGGCCACATGCATCACGTTCGAGGACATCGGCGCCGCCTTTCCTGAAAACTGCGTTCAGCGACAACCTGCAAGCGGCGTGCCAGCACGCCCGCCGCCTCAGCCCTCGGGGGCCTGCATCATGCGCGCGCCGCTCTCGTCAAGCTCGCGCGCGGTGAGAACGAGGCGCATGCCATGCTCGAAGCGGCGCTGCATCTCCATCGTGGACAGCAGTTCCTCGACCGGGTTGACATTGCTGCCCTCGAGCGTGCCCTGCAGCACCTCGGCCCTCTGGTCGGGGTCGGGCAAGGGCCCCTCGATGGGGCGGATATTGCCATCCTCGCCCTTGCTCAGAGCGGTGCCCCCGGGCGGGATCGCGGTGGCCAGAACCCCGGCCAGCACCGCCTCGCCCTCGGGCGCGTCAATCGGTTGGATAAAGATTTCGCCGATATCGGTGATGCGGATGTTGCGATAGGGTGGCAGTTGCACCGGGGCCAGATCGGGCCCCAGCATCGCATCGCCCGCGCCGTTGCGCAGCGTGCCATCGATGTCGCGGCGCAGATCGCCCCGGCGGCTCAGCGCAGGTTCGCCATTGGCGGGCAGGATGTAGAAATAGCCCCGGTCGGCAATCGCCACGTCCAGCTCTTCATCCGTCCGGGTCAGTGTGCCCGAGACCTCGGAAAACCCCGCCGGGCCGGTCTCGATTTGAAACGCACGCGTGGCCAGCCCCTGCAGCTGTTCGAGAAACCGCACCCCGCCTTCGTTCGGCAGGTCGCGGCGATAGCCGGGCACGGTCTGGTTGGCGAGGTTCTGCGCCTGCGCCACCTGGCCGTCGCGATTGACGGCCAGCGCGTTGAGCGCGGTATAGATCATCCGGTCCATGTCTGCGCCCTGCCCCCGGCCTAGCTGCGGATATTCATCACGGTTTCAGCCAGCGCGCCGTTGGTCTCGAGCGCCTTGGCCGACGCCTGGTAGTTGCGCTGCGCCATGATCAGGTTGACCAGTTCCTCGGTCAGGTCCACGTTCGAGCGTTCGACCGATCCCGACTGCACCGCGCCGAATCCCGACGTGCCCGGCACGCCCAGCCGCGCCGGACCGGAATCGCGCGAGGCGAGATAGGTGGCATCGCCGATGCTGCTGAGCGCCTGGAGATCGGCAAAGTTGGCGACAGCGATCTGGCCCACGGCGACCGACCGCTCGGCCCCGTAATTGGCCCAGACGGTGCCATCGTCGCGCACCTCGACCGAAGACAGGTCGAGCCTGCGGCTGCCGTCCTGGCTGACCGCCGTCACGGCGAAGGGCGATTGCGTGGCGCGCGATCCGGCGAGATCGAGGCTGAGCGCCCCGGCAGCGGTGGTAAAGCCCAGATCGCCGAGCGCGCCGGTCTGCACCCCGTCGCCGTCGAAGGACAGCCGCGCGGCAGGGTCGGCGGGCGTGGCGATCTCGCCGTCGAGCACGAGCTGCACGCTGTAGGCGAGGCTGGGATCGGTCGCGTCGGGGGCCTTGGTCATCACGAGGTAGGCCTGCGCAGGCACCGCCTCGCCCTCGGCGTTCAGCGCCGGGATCTGCGTGGAATAGGCATAGCTGCCCGGGTCCGCCGGATCGAAGGGCGCGGCCGGAAGCGCCGCCTGCGTGCCCAGCCCGCCATTGTCGTCGAGCGAGACATTGAACGACAGATCGACCGAGGTGGTGGCCTGCGGCACCCCGAACTGCTGCGGGATCTGCAAACGGCCGGTCTGCGTGGTGCTGAGCGTGTCGCCATTCTCGGCGGTGGGAAACACCGTCAGGTAATGCCCGGCGGCATTGGTCACGAAGCCCTCGGCATTCATCCCGAAGGCCCCCGCGCGGGTATAGCCCAGATCGGCCCCGGCATCCGGCCCGGTCCGCACCTGGAAAAAGCCGGGCCCCTGGAGCGACAGATCGAGCACGTTGCCCGTGGCCGTGACCGACCCCTGGCTGAAATCGACCGCGATGCGGCTCACTTCGGTTCCCGCGCCCACCTGCGAGGCGGGGCGGCTGTAGGGGCTGTTGGTGAAGATGTCGGAGAATTCGGCGCGGCTGCCGTGAAAGCCCAGCGTGCCCACGTTGGCGATATTGTTGGACGTCACCGAAATGTCGGTCTGGGCGGCGTTGAGCCCGGAAAGGGCGGTGAAGAAACTCATCTGTCGGCTCCTGTCGGTGTGTCGTTGGGTCAGCGGATCGAGGTGATCTCGAGGCTGCTGCGCAGCCCGTAATCCTCGACATCGAGGGTCAGGTCCTGCCCGGTCTCGGGCAGTTGCACGCCCACCACGCGGGCGTAGACGAAGGGAGAGGCGGGGGCGGCGCCTTCGGCCTGCACCGCGACGCGCACGGCGCCGCGCGCCTCGACCAGCGCGGGCGGCGCGTCGCGCCATTCAAACCCCATCAGCCCGGCGGGCTGCGCCCCCATCTGTTGGCGATGGAGCACCGCGCCGGTCTCGGCATCGCTATAGGTGACGGTGACGGCGCTGGCCGCCTGCGGCAGGTCGGCCACGCCCTGCACGACCCCGTCGCCATCGGGCCGCGCGAGGCTGCCCGGAACCAGCACCCGCTGTCCCAGCAGCGACGAGGCGGTGGCGATGCGGTTGCCGCCGATCTGGCCGCTGATCGCGCCCAGCGTCTCGTTGACGGTCTCGAGGCCCGCGACGGTCGAGAATTGCGCCATCTGCGCGAGAAACTCGCCGTTCTCCATCGGCGCGAACGGGTCCTGGTTCTGCAACTGCGCGGTCATCAGGGTCAGGAAATCCTGCTGCCCCAACTCGCGCCTGCCGGTGCCCGCGGGCGCAGCGGCATAGCCCGCGCCCGCGCCGGTCAGACTGCTGACGTCACTCATCGGTCATACTCCCTCATCACTGGCCCATCTTGACCGTGCGCGCCATCAGCGTGCGCAGGGTCGAGACGGTTTCCAACACGTTCTGATACTGGCGGCTGGCCTCCAGCATCTCGACCATCTCCTCGTCGGTGTTGACCACCGACTCGTAGACAAAGCCCTCGTCATCGGCCATCGGATGATCCGGACGCCAGGCGCGCAGCGGCTCGCGGTCGAGCGTGACCACCTCGCGCACCCGCGTGGTCGAGAGGCCATCTCGCCCGGCCTGCCCCGTCTGACTGGCATAGACCGTCTCGAAGACCGGGCGCAGCGGGCGATAGGCCCCCTCCTTCGTGGTGCTCACGGTCTGGGCGTTGGCCATGTTGGACGACACGGTATTGAGCCGCACCATCTGCGCGGACATCGCGCTCCTGGCCACGTCGAAGACATTCTTGACGATCATCGCTCACTCTCCCTTCATCGCCTGCATGAGGCCCGATATGCGCCGGTTGAGCAGCGTCAGGCTGGTCTGGTAGCGCAGGCTGTTCTCGGCAAATTCCATCTGTTCGACGGCCAGTTCCACGGTGTTGCCATCGAGCGACGGGTTGACCGGCACGCGGTAGCCCGGCTGCGCCGCGCCGGGCGTGCCGGTCGCGAAATGGCGGGCGTCGCTCACGGCCATCGTGCCCGCGCCGGTCTGCGCGGCCAGAACCGACTGGAAATCCATGTCGCGCGCCTTGAATCCCGGCGTCGCGGCATTGGCGATGTTCGAGGCCAGCATCGCGCCGCGCTGCTCGCGCAGGCTCAGCGAGGTGGCAAAGAGGCTCAGATGCGCGCGGAACGTATCGGTCATGGCGTCCTCGGTGGTTGGTCCGGTCCTTGCAGGACATCTCTGCAAATCCGGTGCCAACCCAATTCGGAAAGGGCCCCCATGGCAGAGACCACCCCACGCCCCGGCCTGAAAAAGCCGCTCACGCTGCCGCGCAGCTTCAGCCGCGTCCTCGGCCGCCTGATCGCGCTGCCCGCAGACCAGAGCCTGCCGCTCGCACGCGCCGCCTATGATGGCGCGGACAGCCCGGCCAGGCGGCTTCTGGCGATGCGGCTGCGGCTGCGGCT
>CAJXKX010000165.1 GCA_913055965.1 uncultured Roseovarius sp. | reverse complement strand
GACTTGCTTGGGTTTGGGTCACCTACGGAAAATGGGAGACCTGTTCCAGATTCTCCCAACTTAGAGGTATCAGCGATGATCAGTGTTCCGTCATCCCCACCCCAATACCTTCTCGCAGCGTCCTCCGCACCGATTGCAACGCTTATGCCGTGAAATCGCATTTCTTCCGGGTTTGGCAAGGTGATGGGAAATGGCTCTGTACAGCCTTTGTCCAAGAAAATCCTTTCTTGGTGGTCTCGTAGGAATCTTTCCGCACCATGAATTTGAGCAACTGACTTCTGGATGGCAGCCCGATACCAGCGGTTCCAAGCCACGAAAATATCATTATGCGGCCGAAACTCGACTTCCTTATCGCTGAAAACCAGAACGTCATCGCCAAAAACTACCAAAAGATCGCAAAGCTCTTTACCGTCGCCTTGACCTCTTAGCTTCTTTTCGATGAAAGTATTCGGATAAGACCATAGGTTCAGAAATGTTTTCTCTGCTGCGCGAGCGAGGTACCGTTCGCTGTCTGTGACTCCCATTCCACGTTTGATTGGCTTCATAGGTCTTTTGTCGCCACCCCCTACAACACATACCTCGACAAATCCGCCGACCGCATCAGTTCCCCCAGGTTCGCCTCGACGAAGCCTGCATCCACCACCACGGTCTCGCCCGCGCGGTCGGGGGCGGTGAAGGACAGCTCCTCGAAGACCCGTTCCATCACCGTGTAGAGCCGCCTTGCGCCGATGTTCTCGACCGACTGGTTGACCTCGGCGGCGATGCGGGCGAGGGCGGCGATGCCGTCTTCGGTGAAGCTCACCGCCACCTCCTCGGTGCCCATCAGGGCCGTGTACTGGCGCGTCAGCGCGTTGTCGGTCTCGGTCAGGATGCGGGTGAAGTCCTGTTCCGTCAGCGCCCGCAGCTCCACCCGGATCGGCAGCCGGCCCTGCAGCTCGGGCAACAGGTCGGACGGCTTGGCGATGTGGAAGGCGCCGGAGGCGATGAAGAGGATATGGTCGGTGCGCACCGGGCCGTGCTTGGTGGAAACGGTGGTGCCCTCGATCAGCGGCAGCAGGTCGCGCTGCACGCCCTCGCGGCTCACGTCGCCGCCGCGCGCGTCGGACTTGGCGCAGACCTTGTCGATCTCGTCGAGGAAGACGATGCCGTTCTGCTCGACCGACTCGAGTGCTACGCGCGTCACCGTCTCGTCATCGAGCAGCTTGTCGGCCTCCTCGCTCACCAGCAGGTCGTGGCTCTCGGCCACGGTGATGCGCTTGCGGGTGGTGCGGCCGCCGAAGGCCTTGCCGAAAATGTCGCCCAGGTTGAGCATCTGGCCGCCGGGCTGGCCGGGGATGTCCATCCCGCCCAGCGGGTTGGAGGTATCGGCCACGTCGATCTCGATCACGGTGTCGTCGAGCAGGCCGTCGCGCAGCTTCTTGCGGAACATCTCGCGGGTGGCGTCGCGGGCGTCGGTGCCGGCGATGGCGGTGATGACGCGATCTTCGGCGGCGGCCTCGGCCCGGGCGCGCACGTCCTCGCGCATCCACTCGCGGGTCTGGGCGATGGCGCTGTCGGCGAGGTCGCGGATGATCTGCTCGACATCTCGGCCGACATAGCCCACCTCGGTGAATTTCGTGGCCTCGACCTTGATGAAGGGGGCGCGGGCGAGGCGGGCGAGGCGGCGGCTGATCTCGGTCTTGCCGACGCCGGTGGGGCCGATCATCAGGATGTTCTTGGGGTAGACCTCCTCGCGCAGGTCATCGGGCAATTGCTTGCGCCGCCAGCGGTTGCGCAGGGCGACGGCGGTGGCGCGCTTGGCGTCGCGCTGGCCGATGATGAAGCGGTCGAGCTCGGAGACGATCTCGCGCGGGGTGAGGTCTGTCATTGAGGAATCCTTTACCGGTTTGCGGCAGAGATACGCATGGCGCGGGGGGAATTGAAGGGGTTGCGGTTTGTATATACGGATCGTATATACTAAATGCGAGGCGCTGGCATGAGGGTCTCATGGGACGATCGCAAGCGCGAGGCGGTCCTTGCAAAGCACGGGATCGACTTTGCCGATATCCTGCCCGTGTTCGCGGGACGGCTTCTCGTTATCCCATCCCACCGGGACGAGCCCCGATGGCTGGCGATCGGGATCGTGGACGGGCTGGAATATGCGGTGGTCTTCACGCGGCGGGGCGATGGGATTCGATTGATTTCGGCACGGAGGGCCAAGAGGAATGAGCGACGACTCTATCATGCGCATGAGCCTTGACGAGATCCGGCGTCAGAAGGGGCAGACCGATTGGGAGCGCGTCAGGCGCGAGGCGGAGCTGGATGCGCCGCCCGTGGATGATCCGGATTTCGACGAACCTGAGTGGGATTTCGCCCGGGCGGTCTTTGTCGAGGCGGGGGCGCTTGATCCGGACGATCTGCCCGAGGCGAAGAAGCCCATCTCGCTGCGCGTTGACCGCGATGTGCTCGCGTTCTTCAAGCGGCAGGGCAAGGGCTATCAGACCCGGATGAACGCCGTTCTGCGCGCCTACATGGAGGCGGTGGAGAAGAAGGGCTAGCCGCGCGCGATGCGCTCCACCGTCAGGTTGCCGTTGGTGTAGACGCAGATATCGGCGGCGATGGCCATGGCCTTGCGGGCGATTTCCTCGGCGGTGAGGTCGGTCTCCGAGAGGCCGCGCGCGGCGGCGAGGGCGTACATGCCGCCCGAGCCGATGGCGGCGATGTCGTGCTCGGGTTCGAGGACGTCGCCCGCGCCGGTGATGACATAGAGCTGGTCGCCGTCGGTGACGATCAGCATCGCCTCGAGCTTTTGCAGATATTTGTCGGTGCGCCATTCCTTGGCGAGATCGACGCAGGCGCGCTGAAGCTGTCCGGGCGTGGCCTCGAGCCGCGCCTCGAGCTTTTCAAGCAGGGTGAAGGCATCCGCGGTGGAGCCGGCAAAGCCCGCCACCACTTCGTGCCCGCCGGGCGAAAGGCGGCGCACCTTGCGCGCCCCGCCCTTGATGACGGTCTGCCCGAGGCTCACCTGCCCGTCGCCCGCGACGACCACCTCGCCGCCCTTGCGCACGCCGATGATCGTGGTGCCGTGCCAGCCTGGAAATCCGTCGCTCATGTGCCCTCCGGTCTTGCCCGCCCTATATGGAAGGGGCGCGCCGGGGCTGCAAGCCCCGGCATCAGCCCAGCAGGTCGCGCGCGATGCGGTGAAAGATGCGCGCGCCCAGCGGCAGAAGGTCGTCGGGGAAGTCGTAATCTGGATTGTGCAGCGCCGGGTGATCCGTGCCAGAGCCGAGGAACAGCATCGCCGCGCGGGCGGTACGGCCGAAGCGGCCGAAATCCTCTGACGGGCGCATCGGCAGACCGCGCCCGTCATGGGGCACACCCAGCGCATCGAGCGCGCTCTCGATGATGCGTGTGGCCTCGGGGTGGTTCTCGCAATGGTCGAAAATGTCGTGCCAGGCGATTTCGGCGGTGAGGCCGTGGGCCTCTGCCGTCCCGGACACGAGCCGCTCCGCCGCCCCGACCAGCGCCGCCATGCCATCATCCGTCAGCGTGCGCAGCGTGGCGTGCAGCACCGCCTCGCCCGGCGCGATGCCGAAGGCGGGCGGGCCCATGCGGGCATGAGTCACGGTGGCGAGGGTGAAATCGGCCTCGTCCGGCGTGCCGTGGGAGAGCGCCGTGAGGCCGGGCATGAGGCGGGCGAGCGCCGTCATGGGCGAGGTGCCGGTTTCGGGCTGCGAGGCATGGGCGGACCGGCCCGTGAGAGTGATCTCCATCCCGCGCGAGGCGCAGTTCACCGGGCCGGGGATCAGCGCGACATGGCCAAGCGGCAGGCCGGGGCAATTGTGGAGTGAAAAGGCATAATCGGGCGAAACGGTCTCGAATCTCGGATCGGCGATCACCGCCGCCGCGCCCGCGCCGGTTTCCTCGGCGGGTTGGAAGAGCAGCACGACGCGGCCCCGCGCGGGGCGGCGTCGCGACAGCAGGCGGGCGAGACCCACGAGGATCGCCATATGCCCGTCATGGCCGCAGAGATGTCCGGTGCCCGGCACGGTGGAGCGGTGCGGGGCCGTGCCGGTCTCGAGGATGGGCAGCGCATCGAGTTCGCAGCGAAAGAGCACGGTCGGCCCCGGTGCCGCCCCCTCGTAGGTGGCGGCGATGCCGTGGCCGCCGAGGCCGGTCAGCAGGTGGTCGGGGGGATGAGCGCGGAGCGCTGCGGCGATCCGGCGCGCGGTTTCTTGCTCCGCGCCGGAAATCTCGGGGTGGCGGTGCAGATCTCGGCGCAGGGCGGTGAGGTCGGCGATATCGGAATTGGTGAGGGTCATGGCGCGATCATGCCGATTCAGGCCCAAAAGAAAAGGGCCGCGCGGCGCGCGGCCCTTCGTTCCCGGCGCTCTCCGGGGTCTCAGATGCTGTCTTCGATCCAGCTTTGCAGCGCGGCCTTGGGGGCGGCGCCGGCGCGGTTCGAGACGACCTCGCCATTCTTGAAGATGAAGAGCGCGGGGATGCCGCGCACGCCCATGGCGACGGCGGAGTTGGGATTGCTGTCCACATCCACCTTGGCGATCTTGATCTTGCCTTCCATCTCGGTCGCCAGCTCTTCGAGGGCGGGGCCGATCTGCTTGCACGGGCCGCACCATTCGGCCCAGAAATCCACCACGACGGGGATATCGGAATTCTTCACCTCGGCGTCGAAGGTGGCATCGGTTACGGCGACGGTGGCCATGGGTTTTCTCCTTGTGTCTGGAACTTGAGGCGAACCTATGTAGCCGCGCCCGCGGCGTCAAGCTGTCCCGCCCGCAGGAGCGCCGCGCTCACGAGGGCGTGTGGCAGCGGCATGAGCGTGGCGGTGCGCGTCCAGAGCAGGGCGGTTTCGATCTCGCGGCCGGGATAGATGGCGGCCAATGCGTGGGCGTAGGCCCCCATCTGGCGCAGCAGGCCCTCGGGCGTGTCTTCGGGGCGCTCGGGCAGGACCGCGTTGGTCTTGAAATCGATGGCCGTCACCCGGTCGGGGGTGACGATCAGCCGGTCGATCACGCCGTGGATGCGCCGCCCGCCCAGCGCGTCGAGCGGGGCCGAGACGGGCACCTCGGCCAGCGCGTCGGCGGTGAAGATCGGGGCGAGCGAGGGCTTCGACAGCACCTTCTCGGCCTCGGCGAGCAGGAGTGCGATCTCGTCTTCGGTGGCCGCGTCGGGGCCGTGGGCCAGCAGGGTGCGCGCGGCGTTGGCGCGGTCGGCGGCGGGCAACGGCGGCAGGATTTCGAGCAGCCGGTGAATCTGCGTGCCGCGCCGCTTGGCCGCGTCCTCGTCGAGCCCGGCCTCGCCGGGGAGGGCAGAGGCCCCGCCCAGATCGGAGGGGCGCAGCGTCGTGGCGGCGGTGTCATGCGCGGGGGCGTGGGCCGCGAAGAGCGGGTCGAGCACGGTCTCGATGCCGGGCGCGGCGGGGGCGGTTTCGGCACCGGTTTTGGGCCAGGTGCCGGTGGCGAGGCGCAGGCCCTCGCCGGTGGGGAAGCCGTGCGGCACGGCCCCTGCCGTTTCAAGCCCTTCGCGGATGCGGTCGTGCCAGGCCGCCCCGTCGC
>CAJXKX010000164.1 GCA_913055965.1 uncultured Roseovarius sp. | reverse complement strand
GGCGAGCCGCTTCAGAAACGGTTCGTCGTCGTCGACCAGCAGAAGCGTCTTGTCCTCGCCGATATCGAGATGTTCCGCGGCCATCGCCGACCTCCCTTGCACGCACCCGTGCAAGAGGTTCTAGCCCGCGGGATTATCGACGTCAAAACAAACGCGTCACGAGGCGGCGTCGGCGAAGCAGGCGATCCGGTCGGCCATCTGCTCGGGCGTCGTGTCGCGGCGGAAGAACTCGACAAAGCCGTGGCCGGGCAGCGACAGGTAGCTCATGGTCGAATGATCCACGAGATAGAACTCTTCCTCGCCCTCGGCGGGGGTCTGTGCCTGGAAATAGGTGCGATAGGCCTTGGACGCGGCACGCACCTGTTCCTCGCTGCCGGTGAGGCCCAGCATCCGCGGGTGCAGGTAATCGGTGAACTCGGCCATCACCTCGGGCGTGTCGCGCGCCGGATCCACCGAGATGAACACCGGCTTGATCCGGTATCCGCGCTCGTCGAGGATATCCACCGCCGCCGCGTTGCGCGCGGCATCCATCGGGCAGACATCGGGGCAGTAGGTATAGCCGAAATAGATCAGCGTCGGGCGGTCGATCACGTCCTGATCGGTCACCGTCTCGCCGGTCTCGCTCACAAGTTCGAACGGCCCGCCGATCTGCGCGGCCCCCCCGGCCACGTTCGACGCGCGGCACTGCGCGAACGCGTCCTCGGGATCGCTCGCGCCGAACCCGGCGACGTACATGGCACCAAGCCCCGCGACGGCGATGGCGGCGGCGGCAATCGCAAACATTCGGATCATCGGACTCTCTTGCCTCGCTCGTGTTCCGGTGCAACCCTTACCCGTCATCCCGCCCTCGCACAATGGGACCAACGCGCGCAGATGTCCGATATCTCCCCCGACAGCTTTCCCCCCGGCCACGGCAGCAACTGGATTCGCCTGCGCACGCTCACCCTGTTGCGCTGGTGGGCGATCGCGGGACAGGCAAGCGCGCTCGTGGTGGCCGAACGCGTCTTTCGCCTCGATCTCGAGATCGGGCTCTGCTTTCTCGTGCTCGGCGTCTCGGTGGCGTCCAACCTCGTCGCCACCTTCGTCTTTTCCGAAACCAAGCGCCTCGCCGAACAGGATGCGCTGCTCGTGGTGCTGTTCGACATGCTGCAACTGGGGCTGCTGCTCTATCTCACCGGCGGCATGAACAACCCGTTCTCGATCCTCATCGTCGGGCCGGTCACCGTCTCGGCCTCGGTGCTGTCGGGGCGCTCCACCATGTTCGTGGGGGTGATGGCCATCGTCATCGTGACGCTGCTGATGCAGTTTCACCTGCACCTGCGCACGGTGGCGGGCGAGGTGCTGCGCGTGCCCGACATCTTCCGCTTCGGCAACTGGGTGGCGATCGTGATCGCGGTGGTGTTTCTCGGGGTCTATTCGCGCCGCGTCGTGCAGGAGATGCGCACCATGTCCGACGCGCTGCAGGCGACGCAGATGGCGCTTGCGCGCGAGCAGAAGCTGACCGACCTTGGCGGCGTGGTCGCGGCGGCGGCGCATGAACTGGGCACGCCGCTGGCCACCATCAAGCTCACCAGCGCCGAATTGGCCGACGATCTCGAGGACCGCCCCGACCTGCGCGAGGACGCGCTTCTCATCCGCGACCAGGCGGATCGCTGCCGCGATATCCTGCGCTCGATGGGCCGCGCCGGCAAGGACGACCTGCACCTGCGCCGCGCTCCGCTCACCGCGCTGGTGGAAGAGGCGGCCGAGCCGCATGTGGATCGCGGCAAGCGCATCCGATTTCTGCACGGGGCCGATGGCGACGACCCGACGCGCCAGCCCACGGTGCTGCGCCGCCCCGAGATCATCCACGGGCTGCGCAACCTGATCCAGAACGCCGTCGATTTCGCCCGCGAGACGGTCATCGTCGAGACCCGGTGGAGCGGCGGGCGCATCACGCTGCGAATCATGGATGACGGGCGCGGCTGGGCCAGCCCTTCATGCGCCGCCGGGGGGCCACGCCCGACCCGCACCGCCCCGGCTACGAGGGCATGGGGCTTGGCCTCTTCATCGCCAAGACCCTGCTGGAACGCTCGGGTGCCGACCTGACCTTTACCAACGGCACCGCGCCGCCCGGCGCGCTGGTCGAGGTCAGCTGGCCCCGCGCCGCCATCGCCGTGACCGAAGCCGACACTGCGGCAGGTCTTGGAGAGAACCGGCCCTTCTCCGGCTGAGCCGTCCGGATCGTCGTTAAGCCCATCTTAACCAGTTTGCGCAACCCTGCGGGCAACGGCAGCGGAGCGGATGGATGGCGGGACTGACCTTGGCGGAAATGCTGGCGCTGGCCGCCGCGGCGATGGTGATCGCGGCCGCCGCTCTCTGGATCGCTGGGGCGCTGCTGCCGCCGCCGAACCCGGCGCGTCCCGCCCCCGCCGCGCCGCCGGTCCCCTCGGCCCGATTCCTGTTGCAGGACGGCGCGTTGATCGACACCGACGCGCCGGAAGAGGCCTTGCCGCCGGGTCTCGGCACCGGCGACGACCGGGCCCGGCTCTTGCGCTGGCTCGCGCCGCGCTTCGCGCTGCCCGATCCCCCGCACGCGGGCACGCAGCGCCACGCTGCGCGGGACCCCGGCACCGATCCCGCCACGCTCGAGATCGAGACCGTGGGCGCGCGCACCTGCCTCACGCTGCGCGACCCGCGCGCCGCCTGCCCGGCCACACATCACGCGCTGCGCACCCGCCTCGCCGAGCGGGACGCCGCGCTCAACCGCTTGGCGATGCCGGTATTTCTGCGCGACGACGCGGGCCGCGTGACCTGGCAGAACGCCGCCGCCGCCGCGCTTTCGCAGGCGGACCGCACCCGTCTGCTGTCGGCCACGGCACCGGGCCGCACGGCCGTCGACGACCCACCGCGCAGCTTCGATCTCGCGCTGCACGGGATCGCGGGCGGCACGCTCCTGTTCGCCACCGACATCACCACCCTCGCCCGCGCCGAGGCGGCACGGCGCGATTTCGTGCAGACGCTCGGGCGCAGCTTTGCCGACCTGCCCACCGGCCTCGCCGTGTTCGACAGCGCCCGCCGCCTCGCCATGTTCAATCCCGCGCTCACCGATCTCACCGGGCTCGACCCGGTCTTTCTCAGCAACCGGCCCGAGATCTTCGCCTTCTTCGACAGGCTGCGCGACCGGCAGGTGATGCCCGAGCCGCGCGACTACGCAGGCTGGCGCGGCCAGATCGACGCGATGATCCGCGCCGCGCGTGACGGCCAGTATCGCGAGGTCTGGAACCTCGTGACCGGTCGCACCTACCGCGTTACCGGCCGGCCCCATCCCGACGGCGCGGTGGCCTTCCTGATCGAGGATATCTCCGACGCGGTCAGCGCCACCCGCCACCAGCGCGCCGAACGCGACGTGCTTGCCGCCGCGCTCGACCGCGTGGACGAGGCCGTCGCGGTGCTCGCGCGCGAGGGGGGGCTGCTGTTCTGCAACCGCCGTTTCGCGACCCTCGCGCGGCTCGATGCGCAGGCGCGCGCAGCGGGGCTCTCCCACACCGCGCTGATCGAGACCTGCCGCAGGCGCTTTCCCGATGATCCGCTCTGGCGGGAGGTCGCGGACCGCCTCGGCCCCGACGGCCCGCACGGGGCGATGACCGGGCGCATCGCCGGCGCGGACGGGCGCGACATCGCGCTTTCCCTCGTGCCGCTCGCGCCCGGCACGGCGATGCTCTCGCTGCGCCGCGCGCCGCCCGCCGCGCTGCGCCCGGCACGCTCCGCCTGAACCGCGACTCCCGCCGCATCCCGCTTGCAGGTGCGCGCGCGGGCCGTGTAGTCTCGGGCCATGCCCGAGCACGCACGCCGCCTCCGCCTCGACAGCCCCGACGCCACCTGCGGGCTGGCGCAAACCCTGGCACCGCGCCTCGGGCCCGGCGATGCGCTGTTGCTTGCGGGCCCGGTGGGCGCGGGAAAGACCCATTTCGCCCGCTGCCTGATCCGCGCGCTCACCACCCCCGGAGAGGAGGTGCCCTCGCCCACTTTCACCCTGGTGCAGACCTATGCCGCCCCCGCCGCCGAAATCTGGCATGCCGATCTCTACCGCCTGACCGATCCCGCCGAAATAGTCGAACTGGGCCTCGCCGAGGCGTTCGAGTCGGCCATCGCGCTGGTCGAATGGCCCGACCGCCTCGCCGACATGGCCCCCGCATCGGCGCTGCATCTCGATTTCGCCCACGGCACCGCGCCCGACCCGCGCCCCCTCACCCTGCGCTGGTCCGATCCCGGCTGGACCACGCGCCTCGCCGATCTCGGAGCGCGCGCCGATGCCTGACCCCCGCGGCCCCCGCATCGACGCCTTTCTCGCCGCCCATGGCTGGGGCAGCGCCGCGCGCCATGCGCTCGCGGGCGATGCGTCCAACCGGCGCTACCTGCGTCTCAAGCAGCCCGATGGCACCCGCGCGGTGCTGATGGACGCGCCGCCCGAGCGCGGCGAGGATGTGCGCCCCTTCACCGCCATCGCGCGGCACCTCTCGGCGCTGGGCCTCTCGGCTCCCGCGATCCTGGCAGAGGACACGCAGACCGGGCTGCTGCTGCTGGAGGACCTGGGCGACGCGCTTTATGCCCGCGTGCTGGAACGCGATCCGGCGCAGGAGCCGCTGCTCTATCGCACCGCGACCGACCTGCTGGTCGAGTTGCACCGCCACGCGCCGCCTGCCGATCTCGCCCCCTACGCGCCTCCGCTGATGGCCGATCTCGCGGCGCTCGCGCTCGACTGGTATCGCCACGGGGCCACGGGCGAAAACGACATTGCCCTGCGGGCACGGTTTTGTGCCGAGATAGAGACGCATCTTTCCGCCTTGCCCGAGACCGACAGCGTCCTCATCCAGCGCGACTACCACGCCGAGAACCTCCTCTGGCTGCCGGACCGCGCTGGCGTGGCCCGCGTCGGCCTGCTGGATTTCCAGGACGCGATGCGCGGCCACCCTGCCTATGATCTGGTCTCGCTGTTGCAGGACGCACGCCGCGATGTCACGCCCGAGACCGCCCGCGCCATGCTCGACCACTACATCGCCGCCACCGGCGCGGATGCCGACGCTTTCACCACCGCCTTCCACTGGCTGGGCGCACAACGCAACCTGCGCATCCTCGGGGTCTTCGCCCGGCTCAGCCTGCGCGACGGCAAGCCGCATTACGTGGCCCTCATCCCCCGCGTCTGGGCGCATCTGCAAACCGACCTGCGCCACCCCGCGCTCGCCCCGCTCGCCGCGCTGGTGGCCGAGGCGCTGCCGCCGCCCACACCCGCGCATCTTGCGCGCCTCACGCCGGGCCACGCGGCATGAGCCTGCCGGAAACGCCCCCTGTGATGATCTTCGCCGCCGGTTTCGGCACGCGGATGGGCGCGCTGACGCTGGACCGCCCCAAGCCGCTGGTCGAGGTAGCGGGGCGCGCGCTCATCGATCACGCGCTCGACCTCGCGGGGGCCTGCGCCCCGCCGCGCATCGTGGTCAACCTCCACTACCGGGCCGATCAGCTTGCCGCGCATCTGGACGGGCGCGGCGCGCGCCTCTCGCACGAGACGCCCGACATCCTCGATACCGGCGGGGG
>CAJXKX010000163.1 GCA_913055965.1 uncultured Roseovarius sp. | reverse complement strand
CGCCAGGTCGAAATCCATCCGCATCTCGGGCCATCCCAGCGCCGGGATCGGATCGTGGCTCATGGTCAGCTTGCCCTCGGGGGTGATCGCGTGCACCACCCCGCGCCCGGTCGCGGCGATGCCATCGTCGCGGTCCAGATCGCTCAGCGCCAAGAGGCCGTCGGCCCCGCGCACGATCTCGAACCGGACCTCGTCGCCGGGCACCAGCCCGTCGGCCCCCACATCCGCGCGCAGCGTGAAGCCCGTCTCCATCGCGGGCCAGCCAAGCGCCGCGATCGCGTCATGCCGGATACGCACGCGGCGGGTGGCGTGCTCGACCGCCAGCAGCACGCCCCGCCCCGCGACAGGCGCCGCCTCGGTGGGCGCAAAGCGCATCATGCCCGCGTTGAGCGCGCTCTCGCTGTCGATGAGGAACTGCGCCGAGGCGACCACCTCGTCGCCCGGCTCCAGCCCCTGCACGATCTCGGTGCGCCCGCCCGCGCCGAACCCGCCGCGCAGCCCCGTCGTCACCAGCCGCGGCCGGAACGTGCCGTCGCCCCCGCGCAGGATCACCCGCTCGGCCCGACCGGTGCGGATCACCGCCTCCGAGGGCACGGTCAGCGCCGCGCGCGTCTGGGCCGGGATCAGCGACACATCGGCGAACATGTTGGGTCGAAGCAGCCCCTCGGCATTGTCGAACTGCAGCCGCAGCCGCAGCGTGCGCGTCTCGGGGTCGAGTTCGGGAAAGACATAGTCGATCTCGCCGGTAAAGACGCGCCCCGGCAGATGCTCGATCCGCGCCTCGGCGCGCATGTCGGGCGTGATCCGGCCCATGTCGCGCTCGAACACATCGACGATCAGCCAGACCGAGGACAGGTCGCCCAGCGACAGCGCCCGCGTCTCGGGCCGCAGGAACATGCCATCCGCGCCTGCCAGCGCGATCACCACGCCATCCTGCGGCGCGTAGTAGCGGATGCGCTGCGCCGGGGCCTCGGCCACGGCCATCTCGTCGATCTGCCGGGCGCTGACGCCGAAATTGCGCAGCTTGGTGCGGGCGATGGCGATCTCCTCGGCCGCCTGCCGCCGGGTGGCACGCATCAGCTCAGAACTCGCGATGGTGATCTCGGGCGCATAAAGCTCGAACAGCAGATCGCCCCGCGTCACCGGATCGCCCACGGCACGCACCGCCAGCGTCTCGATCCAGCCCTCGACGCGGGTGTGGATGTGACTCGTCGCGTGCTCGTCATAGGCGACGACCCCCACCGTCTCGATGCGCTGCGCCACCTCCTCGACGCGGGCCACGGCGCTGCGCACGCCGATGGCGTTGACCTCGGCCGCGCTCAGCCGCACCTCCTCGGGGTCGCCCTGATCGGCCGCACCCTCGTAGACCGGGATCAGGTCCATCCCCATCGGCGATTTGCCCGGTCCGTCCTTGCGGAAATTCGGATCCATCGGGGCCACCCAGTACAGGATTTCCGGCCCGCTCTCACCGCCCGTTCCGGCCCCGGCCGAGCGGTGCCGCTCGATCCCGACGCCCGCGCCCAGCCCTGCGGCCAGCGCCATCGCGGCCAGCGCCGCGTATCGTCCACGCATGTCGTATACCTGTCTCCAGACCGGCCATGGCCCGATGGGCGACGGCCCAACCCTGCCCGAAAGCGCGCTTTCGGGCGGCGGCAGAGATCAGGTGCGTCTCGGGGGCTTGTCGGCGCGCTCCGGCGCGGGCTGCGCGGCGGCTGAGGCAGGCGGGGGCGCGTAGCGTGCGGTCACGGCGATGCAGGACAGACCGGCGCGCGGCTCCGCCACCTCGGAAAAGCAGCAGACCGCCATCGCGCATTCCGCCTGCGATGTCCGCGCATCGTCGTGCTCCGCGTCCTGCGCCATGCCGGCCATGTGCTGCATGGCGTGATGCGCATGCGCCGCGTCGGCCCGCGGCGCGCCATGATCCATGCCACCCTGCAGCGCGCTGCCCGCGAATACCGCGAGCACGAGCACGAGCGTCATCAGGGGCGCAAGGAGGGAACGCAGACCGGACATGGCAGCGATCATACGCGCGTCCGGACGATTGTCCATGGCCGCGATGCCGCGGGCAGGCACGCGCTCATTCGCCTTCCAGTAGGTAGGCGGCGATTGCGGCCCGGTCGTCGGGGCGCAGCCAGGCGGTGCCGTGCCGCACCACCTCGCCCATGCCGCCGCCGAAAGTGTCGCCATCGGGCTTGACCCCGGATTTGAGCGCGAAGGCGAGCGCATGCGCATCCCAGCCCGCTTGGCCCAGCGCCGCAGGGGTGAGGGCCGGGGCCCTGCCGCCGCCCGGCAGATCGTCGCTGCCCGCCAGGTGGCGGCCGGGCTTGCGCCCGCCCAGCATGTTGCGATCCGTATGACAGGCCCCGCAATGCGCCAGCCCGTTGACCAGCCAGCGCCCCCGGTTCCAGGCGTCCGTGCGCTCCGGGTCGGGCTGCGCGGGCGGCCCGTCCGCATAGGCCGCGCGCCACAGCTTGAGGCCAGGACGCAGGTTGAACGGAAAGCGGATCGCGTGCCCCTCCGCCGCCATGTCCTGCGCCGGCACGGTCTGGAACGCGGCCCAGAGATCGGCGATGTCCTGATCGCTCAGACCCCCGTAGAACGGATAGGGGAAGGCCGGATAATAGGGGCTGCCGTCCGGCGCGATCCCCTGCCGCAGGGCGCGCGCGAAATCCTCGATGGACCATGCCCCGATCCCGGCTCCGGGATGCGGCGTGATGTTGGGAGGCACGAAGCGGCCGAAACCCGTCTCGATCGCCGCCCCGCCGGTCAGCGCGGGCCGCCCCGAACCGGGATCGGAGTGGCAGGCGATGCAGCCCCCCGCCCGCGCCAGATAGGCCCCGCGCTGCGCGTCGCCATCGAGCGCGTCCAGGGCGACGGGCGCGCCGATGGGCCAGAGCGCAAGCGCGCCGCCTGCCACGGCAACGCCACCCGCAAGCGCGAGAACCAGAACGATACCGCGCCGCATCTCACTTTTCCTCGCGGAACCGGTCGTGACAGGCCGAACAGACCTGCGTCATCATGACGAAAGCCCCGTCGGCGGGCATCTGCCCGATATGTTCGACGCTCATCGCGCCGCGCATGTGATCGCCGCCCATCATGCCGCCCATCATCCCCGAGGAGCCGCCCATCATGCCGGACATGCCTCCGCTCATGTGGCCCGCGCCGTGCGGCCCGTTCCCCGCCGCACGTTCGAGCCCCCGTGCCGCGATTTCCAGATCGCGCGCCAGCGCCTCGAAGCGCGCGGCATCGCTCCAGACCGCGGGCAGCGCCTCGGATACGCCCCCGCCCGAGCCTTCGGGGAATTTCTCGACCATCGCCGCGCCCGCCTCCCCGGCGATTGCGCGCGCCGCCGCGCGCACCGCGTCGGCGTCATAGCCCGCCTCGCCGCTCATCATCGGCTTGATGCGCTTGACCGCCTCGCCCATGGCCTTCATCGCGTCCATGCGCTCCTTGACCACACCCATGGCATCGCTGTGCGCCCATGCGCCCGAGGCAAATGCCAGACCCGCCAGCCCGGCCATCATCGTCCTGTAAATCATCCGTCTCTCCCGTGATCCTGTCTTCCCTGGCCCGGTCGGGCCGATTGCAGGATCACCCGCGCGGCGGCGGCGGATCGGCCCCGCCCGCAAGCGACGACGGCGGCGCGCCCCCGGTCAGGCGCAGCGCGGCCCGTGTCCATGAAAGGTGCGACAGGGCACCGACCGGATCGAAGCAGAGCGGTGCGAAACACGCGCCCCCGGCATGACAGCAGGGTACGGCGCCGGCTGAAGGGGGCTCGCCCCCCTCCTGCCCCGCCACAGCCGCGCCGCCCGGATGAGGTCCGGAATGCGCGGCGGCCTCGGGGGCTGCCAGCACCAGCACCGCGATTGCCACCAAGAGGGCACCGAGCGCCCGCGGCAACGCGCCTGAAATCATGCGATCCATCATCACCCGCCAGAATGCCGCACCTGCCCTGCATGTCAATCCGCGCGCGCCCCCGTCCCGGCAAATCGCCGCACCCGTGCGGGCATCCCCTTGCACCCGGCAATCCCGATGCCGATACTCGGCGCGCCAATCGAAAGGAGGCCGTCATGTCTCATCTCAGCCGCCGCAGCCTGCTCCTCGGGCTGGCCAGCCTGTCGCTCGCCGCCCCTCACCTCGCGCAAGCCCGCCCGCTGCCCGCGATCCACGTCCTCAAGGACCCGAATTGCGGCTGTTGCGAGGCATGGGTGCGTATCCTGCGGCGCGACGGCTTCGAAGTGACGACCGAGAACAGCCTCGGCACCGCCCTCATCCGCCACAAGATGGCGGCAGGGATCCCGCAGGCGATGATGTCGTGCCACACCGGCGAAATCGACGGCTACGCGATCGAGGGTCACGTGCCCCCCGCCGATATCCGCCGCCTGCTCTCGGAACGCCCCGACGCGACGGGCCTCGCCGTGCCCGACATGCCCTACGGCTCGCCCGGCATGGGCCCCGAGGACCGGCGCGAGGCCTATGACGTGTTCCTGATCCGGCGCGACGGCAGCACCGAGGTGTTCAGCCGCTACGCCGCCGCGTGACGCGGCCGCGTCCCGCAGGCAGGCCGGGCGCCGCATGACCGACCGGGCCCGCCGCATCCGCGCCTTCGCGCTTGGCGGTGCCGCGTTCATGGTCGTGACAGGCTCCGGGCTGCACTTCCTGTTCGACGCCACCGGAGGGTGGCCGCCCCTCGCCCTTGTCGCCGCCGTCAACGAGTCGGTCTGGGAGCATCTCAAGCTCGCCTTCTGGCCGGGCCTCGCCTGGGCCGCGCTCGCCCCCCGCCCCGGGGGCGTGCCGCGCGCGGGCCTGCTCGCGGCACAAGGCGCGGGGCTGCTGCTCACGGCGGTGCTGATCGTCGCGGTCTTTACCGGCTATGTCGCGATCCTCGGCGACAATCTGCTTGCGCTCGATATCGGCACCTTCGTGATCGCCATCCTTGCGGGACAGGCACTCTGCGCCGCGCTGCTGATCCGGGGGGCGATGCGGCACCCGGCCATGCTGCGCGCGGGCCTCGGCCTTCTGGGGCTGCAGGTGCTGGCCTACGGCCTCTTCAGCTTCCTGCCGCCCGATCACTGGCTGTTCATCGAGGCAGGCAGCGGGCTGCGCGGCATTCCCGCACCCTGACGGCGGCCGGAGCGCCGTCCATCCGGGCGCGCGGCCTCGTCACCCCGCCCGGCTCACGAGGGAGCACAGCCCCGGACCCTCGGCCAGACAGTCGCGTTCGATCGCGCGAAGTTCGCGCTGCAGGCTTCGCTCCTGCTCTTCGGTCAGGCCGTATTCGTTCCGTTCGGCAGAATCGGGAGGCGCCTCGGCAAAGAGATTGCGGCAATCGTCACCGAACCCCGCACCGTCGAAGTAATCGTGCAGCCACTGCCAGGCGCGCCGGAGGATCCGGCGCTTCGTGCGCTGCCAGTGATCGTGATCCGGTACGGCCACGCGGATACAGGTGACGATTTCATGGGTTCCGAAAGCGCTCTGATCGCCCAGACGAAAGTGGAGCCTGACGCGCGCGCAGGCCTCGCGCGCCTCTCCGGACCGGGTGACGGCAATGACGTCCGCCCGGACGTGCCGCACCTTCGCCGACGCGGGC
>CAJXKX010000162.1 GCA_913055965.1 uncultured Roseovarius sp. | reverse complement strand
ATTTACGGGATGCGCGGTTTTTCGGTTTCACTGTTGGCGCTGGCTGTCTGGATCGCCGCCCTCGGCGCGATCCCGGTCCTGTCGGCCGGCATCGTCGCCTCCCCCGCCTGGGCCGATGACGGCGGCGGAGATGGCGACGGCGGGGGCGACGGCGGCGACGGGGATGGCGGCGACGGGGATGGCGACGGAGGGGAAAGCGACGGTGGCGACGATGGCGGCGCGAGCAGCAGCAGTGACAGCGGCAGCGCGTCCTCCGGCGCGGGCGATGGCAGAGCGCGCGGCGGCATGAGCCCCGGTGAGGGGGCCAGCCCGCGTGACCTCCTTCGGGGGCTGCGCCGCCTCTTGCGCGGACAGCCCGCAGAGCCGCAACGCGCACGCCCTGCCCCGCAACCCGCCCCCCGCCCCGAACGCGCGCCCGCCGAGATCGTCGCCCGCGGCCTCACCGACGACCAGACCGCCACGCTCGTGAGCCAGGGCTACGCGGTGCTGGAGCGCGCCGATCTGGTCAGCCTCGCCACCACGGTGCGCCGGTTGCGGGTGCCCGAGGGCACGACGCTCGACGCGGCGCGCGACACGATCCGCGCCCTGCCGGGGGCCGAGGCGGCGGATTTCAATCACTACTACCGTGCCGGACAGGGCAGCGCGGTGGCGACACCGGCCACCCCCGCCTGCGACGGCCTGCACTGCCCGGCCCGCGCGCTGATCGGCTGGCCGGTGGGCCTGGGCCCCGGCGGCTGCGGGGCACCGGTGACGATCGGCATGGTCGATACCGGGCTGAACACCGATCACGAGGTGCTGGCCGGTGCCGATATCGACCTCACGCGCATCGCCCCCGAGGAATACACGCCCTCCGCCGCGATCCACGGCACGGCGGTGGCGGCGATCCTTGTCGGTGATCCCCAAACCCGCGTGCCCGGCCTTCTGCCCGGCCTGCCGCTGGTGGCGGTGGACGCCTTTCACCGGGCCTCGGGCGACGAGCGCACCGACGCCTTCACCCTTGTGCGCGCGCTCGATCACCTGTCCGGGCGCGGCGTGCAGGTGATCAATCTCAGCCTCGCCGGGCCGCCCAACGCCGTGCTCGAAGATACGCTTCTGCAACTGACCGAGCAGCGCCGCATCCCGGTGATCGCCGCGGCGGGCAATGACGGCCCCCGCGCGGACCCGGCCTATCCGGCGGCCTACGACAACGTGATCGCCGTGACGGCGGTGGATCGGGGCGGCACCGTCTATCGCCGCGCCATTCGCGGCGCGCATATCGCCATCGCCGCCCCCGGCGTCGAGATATGGACCGCGGCCTCGGTCAAGGGCGCGCGGTGGAAGACCGGCACCTCCTTCGCCGCGCCCCATGTCACGGCGGCGGTGGCGCTCTGGCTGCAGCACGACCCCCGCCTCACGCCCCCGGAAATCCGCGCCCGGCTCGCCGCCTCTGCAAGCGATCTCGGCCCCGAGGGACATGACGAGACATACGGGCACGGGGTTCTCGACCTGGGCGGCGTCTGCCCCGGTCAGGCCACGCTGCTGCCCGCGTCGGCGGACTGACCCCGCCCCGTCCTTCCCTTTCGAAAAAAATCGCCGCGCGCCGGGAATAACGCCCGGCGCGCGGCGTTTGCATGTCAACGGATCACTGACCGGGAGACGAGCGATGAAAGACACCCTGATCGAAACCAGCCCCCCGACCCGGCACCGGGTCACGGCGTGCAGCAGCGCCGGGCGGCTCGCGGCCTGCATCATCCGGCCCGCCCGCCCCCGCGTGGCGCCGCCGCTGGTGGTGCTGCACGGCATCTCCCGCAACGCGGGCACGCTGGCGCGGCTCTTTGCGCCCGAGGCCGAACGCTCCGGCCGCAGCCTGATCGTGCCGCATTTCCCGGAAGAGACCTGGCCCGTCTTCCAGCGCCCCGGCAAGGCCGCGCGCCCCGATCTGGCGCTGATGGCCCTGCTCGACCGGGTGGCAACCGACGACCCCGATCTCGCCGGGCCGGTCGATATCTTCGGCCATTCGGGCGGCGCGCAACTGGCGCACCGCCTGGCGATGCTCTACCCGCACCGGGTCGCCGCGCTGCATCTGGCGGCGGCGGGCTGGTATTGCCTGCCCGATGAGACGATGCGCTATCCCTACGGCCTCGCCCCCGGCACGGGTGCTTTCGCGGCCAAGCTGGTCCGGCGCACGACCGCGGCGCTGCGCGATTTCCTGAGGATCCCGGCCTGCATCTATGTCGGCACCGAGGACGTGACCCGCGACGACGCCCTGCGCAAGACCCGCGCGCTCGATGCCGGGCAGGGCCTGCACCGCCGCGCCCGCGCCCGCAGCTATGTAACCGCCCACAATGCAGCCGCAGAGGCCGCAGGCATTCCGCCCCGCGCCCGCCTGATCGAGATGCCGGGCTGCGATCACGACGTGGTGCGCGCGATCACGCAGAATGACCTCGCCACGCGCGTCCTCGATGCGCGCACCGCCCTCATCTGACCCGCCAAAGGAGAGCCGACATGCCCCTCGCCGACACCCTGCGCCACGCCAAGTGGACCTTTGCCACCCGCCGCGTCGATCCCGCCCGCGTCACCGCCACCGATACCGATTTCGCCGCGGCACGGCCCGGCGACCTGATTCTCGCCCATGTCGACCGGCTCGGACAGCACCGCCGGGTGCAGCTTCGGTCCGGGCGGCCCTCGCTGATCTTTCCGGGCGATGCGGTGGTGATGGCCTGCGGCGCGCGCTATGCCCCCGACCAGTTCGAGGGGCTGGCAGAAATCGGCGCGCAGGGGGCCGATCTGCTCGCCGGGGGCGGCTGCATCGGGCGCATGGTCGCGCGCAACAGCCGGATCAAACCCGCGACACGCCTGGTTCCGTCAGCCCGCCTGCTGGGCGCGGACGGGCGCGCGGTCAACCTCGCGCATTTCGCGCTCGCCCCCCGCCCCGCCGCACCGCATCCGCCGGTGATCGGCGTGCTCGGCACCTCGATGAATTCCGGCAAGACGCTGGCCACCGCGCAGCTTGTGCTCGGGTTGCGGCGCGCGGGCTTTCGCGTGGGGGCGATCAAGGCGACGGGCACCGGGGCCTTTGGCGATGTCAACGAATACAGCGACAGCGGCGCGCATTACGTGGGCGATTTCACCGATGCGGGCATGGTCACCACCTATCTCGAGCCGCTGGACCGGATCAAGACCGCCACCGAGACCCTGATCGCCGAGGCCGGGCATCGCGGCTGCGACATCGTGGTGATGGAGGTGGCCGACGGTCTGTTGCAACGCGAAACCGCCGCCCTGATCGCCGATCCGTGGTTTGCGGCGTTGATCTCAGGTTTGGTTTTCGCCTGCGGTGACGCGGTGGCGGCCATGGGCGGCACGGCGCATCTGGCGCGGCTGGGCCTCGTGCCCGATGCCCTGACCGGGATTGTCAGCTGCTCTCCCATGGCCTCCTCCGAGGCGCAGGCCGCCACCGGCCTGCCGGTGCTGACCAAGGAGGATCTGTGCGACCCGGCAGAGGCCACGGGCTTTGCCCTGCGCGCGGGTCTCGGCCGCCGCGAGGCCGCCTGATGGCCATGCCGCGCCTGATGGAGAACGGCCGCTGGCGCGGCCTTATCGCCGTCAGCCTCGTGACGCTGGTGCAGGGGGCGGCCGCCGGGGTGGCCGCCCTCGCCACCCGCGGGCTCTTCGAGGCGATGCACGCGGGATCGGCCCTGCCCCCGCCCCTGCTCGCGGCGCTGATCCTTTCCGGCCTGGTGATCGCCGGGGCGCGCGTGCTCTCGCGGCTCCTGGGCGAGCGGCTGGGACAGGGATACGCGCTCGACATCCGCGTGGCGCTGCTCGATCACGCGTCGGGCATGCCCGCAAGCGCCGTGGCGAGACGCCGGAGCGGCTACATGAGCCTGCGCTTCGTCGGCGACATGACCGCCCTGCGCAACTGGCCGGGCAAGGGGCTGCCCCGGCTGATCGCGGCCATGGTGATGATCCCCGCCGCCTGCGCCGTGCTCTGGCTGCTCGAGCCGCGTCTGGCCATTGTCATCGCGCCGCTCCTTGCGGTCACGCTGGCCGGGCTGGCCCTCGCCGGGCCACGGCTGCAGCCGCTGCACCGCCGATTGCGCGCCCGCCGCGCGCGTATCGCCGCCGAGATGGCCGAGCGCATGCCGCTCGCCCCCGAACTCGACCGGATGGGCCGCCGCGCCGCCGAGATACGCCACCTGCGCAAGCGCACCGGGCGGATGGTCCGCGCCGCCCTGCACCGCCTGTTCTGGGCGGAGTCGCTCAAGGCCGTGCCCGATGCCGTGGCGGGGCTCGCCGCTTGCGCGGTGATCGTCACCGGTGCGCAGACCGGGGCCGAAACCGGCACCATCGCGGGCGCGCTCGCCGCGATCGGCCTTGTCCTTTCCCCCATGCGCGACCTCGCCGGGGTCTGGAACTTCCACGCGGCCCACCGCGCCGCCCATCGCAAGGCCGTGGCGGCGCTGTCGCGCGACCAGCGGGGCACGGGCCGCGGAGATCTGCGCCTGCCCAAGGGGCCGTTGCCCGTTGCGGTGCGCGGCTTTCGCGCCCCGTCCGGTGCGGTGCTGTCCCTCGACATCTCCAAGGGGCAGAGCCATTCCCTGACCTGCGATCCCTCCGATGCCGACGCCCTGTTCTCGGCGTTGCGCGGCCTCGAAAAGCTGCCCCGTGGCAGGATCACCCTCGCGGGCATCTGCCTGACCGAGTTGTCGCGCGGCAGCCTCCGGCGGGGCGTGCACAGCGTGACCAGCACCCCGGTCGTGCTCTGCGGGTCCTTGCGGCGCAACCTTGCCCTGGGCCTTGCGACGCGCCCGCCGGACAAGACGCTGGAACGCACGGCGCGCACCGTGGGCCTTGGCCCGCTCATGGACCGGATCGGCGGTCTCGACGGCCTCCTGGCCGAGGGCGGGCGCGATTTGTCCGCGCGCGAGCGCAGTGCGCTCTCGCTGGCGCGGGCACGCCTCGCGAGGCCCCAGATCGTCCTGTTGGGCGACGGTGTCCGGCATGTCGACCGCCGCGCCAGACAGAGCCTTGCCGCCCATATCGACCGCAGGGGCGCCACCGTCCTGCGCCACCCGGTTCTGGCACCGGAGACCTAGCGCCGGGGCCCTGCCGCACCGTGCGTCCGCGCCCGCCTCAGTCTGCCCCGCGCACCGCCACACCGGCATCCGGATCGGGGCGCAGAACCTTCTGGATGGCATAGACGGCCACCGCGCCCGCGACGCCCAGCCCGTCTGTCAGCCAGCCCCCCTTGATCAGCAGCACCGCCGACACGATCAGCGCGATGCGCAGGAACCACGCGCAGCGCGCGCCCGAGAACCAGCCCTGCACGCCCGAGGACAGCAGGAAGATGCCCACCACCGCGGTGATCGCCGCGCGCGTCACCTCGAACCAGCTTCCCTCCATCAGGATCGCGCTGTTGTAGAAGAACATGAACGGCACGATGAACGCGGCGATCCCGATCTTGAAGCTCGTGACGCTGGTGGCCATCGGGTTGGCCCCGGAAATCCCCGCCGCGGCATAGCTCGCCAATGCCACCGGCGGCGTGATCGCCGAGACCACGGCGAAGTAGAACACGAAGAAATGCGCGGTCAGCGTCGCCGTCGCCTGGGGCATGCCGTTCTCGACAAAGAGGCTTTTCAACGACGGGGCGACCACCG
>CAJXKX010000161.1 GCA_913055965.1 uncultured Roseovarius sp. | reverse complement strand
GGCAGAGCGGGCGATACGTCGCGGAACGGAACTATCTCGTGCTCGAGCGAGCCGCGCACCGCTGGTCCGCCCGCTGGGACCTGGAGGAAAGCGGCATGACAGAGCCTCTGCCGCTCTGAGCATGTGGCGGCCGTCAGGCTGGTGCCTGTGACGGGCGGGACCGGTCCGCTGTTGCGAGAGCCGGAAAACGGAGCGTCACGCGCAGCCCCGGGGCGGCATCCTCGAGGATGAGGCGTGCGTCATGGACCTGCGCGATCCCCGCGACAAGGCTGAGCCCCAGCCCGTGCCCCGGTGTCCCGCGGCTGCGGTCGAGCCGGTAGAGACGGCGCAGCACAAGGTCCCGTTCCGCCTCGGGGATGCCCGGGCCGGTATCGGTGACGCCGAGATTCACATGCTCCTCTGTCTCGGACAGCGCGACGGTGATCTCCGTGCCCCGGGGCGTGTGGTGCATGGCGTTCTCGATCAGGTTGGCCAGAACCTGCCCCAGAAGCGCGCGATCCCCCATCACCTTGCGCATCGGCCCGGCGGGCAGGTCGCATGTCAGCGTCTGCCCGTTCTCGGTGATCGCGGGATCGTAGACATCGCACAGCGTGCGGCACAGGGCGGAGAGGTCGATCGGCGTGAACCCCGCCCGGGGCGAGCCGCTTTCGATCTGCGCCAGTTGCAGCAGCGCGTGAAAGATCTTCACGATCCCGTCGAGTTCGCTCTGTGCCCGCTCCAGCGCCGCCCGCGCGTCTTCGCTCAGGTCCGGGCGCTTGCCCAGCTCGTCTAGGTGCACGGCGGCGCGCTGGATCGGCGTCTTGAGATCATGGGCGATGTCGGCCGAGACCTGCCGCAGGCTGTCCACCGCATCCTGCTGCGCGCGGGCCATCTGGTCGAGCTTGACCGCGATCCGGGCCAGATCGTCTGACCAGCCCGAGACATCCCCCACGCGCGCCTCGAGATTGCCCGAGGTCAGTTGATCGAGGGTGCCGCCGATCACCGCCACATGCCGCGCGCCGCGCCGGGCGAGGATCAGCCCGCCCGCAAGCGCCACCAGCACCGCAGGCAGCAGCGATATGCCGAGAATGTTCAGGAATGTCTCGCGCAGCGCGTCGATCTGCGCGAGGCTGCGCGCCACGGTGAGTTGCCCGCCGCGCAGCGATGCGGTCAGCGCCAGATACCGGCCCTCGATCTCGGGATTGCCGGGCAGGTAGGACAGGATGCGATAGCCATCCGCGTCGCGCGCCACCAGCGCATTGCCGTAATGTCGGCCGTTCGGGGCGAAATAGCTCAGCACCACGCGCTCGGGGTCGGTGCTGCGCGCCTCGGCCTCGACCAGCGTGGCCAGCGCGATGGCCGACGGTGCGGCGCGAAACCCCGCCATGTCCTGCGTGAGATCGGCGCGCAGGGTCTGCTCGAAGGAGGCCTGCGTATAGACGTAACTCGCCAGAAGCCCCAGCAGCGACACCAGCGAAAACAGCAGCACGAGACCGGCGGCGAGCCGCAGCGGCATGGAGCGCAGCAAGAAGGCGCGGCTGGGCGTCATGGGTCGATCCGGTAGCCGGCGCCACGCACCGTCTTGATGAGCTCGGTCCCGAACGGCCTGTCCACCTTGGCGCGCAGCCGGCTGATATGGGTTTCGACCACGTTGGTCATCGGATCGAACGAGATATCCCAGATCGCTTCGAGCAGCATGGTGCGCGTCTGAACGCGCCCCTTGCGGCGCATCAGATGTTCGAGGATGGCGAATTCGCGCGGCAGCAGGTCGATCTCGTGCCCGTCGCGTGTCACGGTCCGGGCGATCAGGTTCATCTCCAGCGGTCCGGCGCGCAGCACGGTCTCTTGCTCGAGCGCGTGCGGGCGTCGGGCGAGGGCCGCGACGCGCGCCGACAACTCGCCGAAGGCGAAGGGCTTGACGAGGTAGTCGTCGCCGCCCGCGTTCAGCCCGCTGACCCGCTCCTCTATGCTGCCGAGCGAGGTCAGGAACAGGACGGGCGTCCGGTTGCCCGCGCCGCGCAGGGTCTTGACCAGGGTCAGCCCGTCGATCTCCGGCACCATGCGGTCGATGATGAGCACGTCATACTGGCCGCCGGTCGCCTGGATCAGCGCCTCGCGCCCGTTGGCGACCAGATCGACGCCGTGCCCTTCCTCGCGCAGGCCCCGCGCGATATAGGCCCCTGTCGTGGGATCGTCTTCGACCACCAGCAGCTTCATCCCGTCCTCGTTCTCCGCCCGGGCCATCCGGGCCGGATCGGCCCTCGACCGGTCTCTGCGCCTGCTCGCCCCGGTTAAACTATTTGTATAGTCGGGCACATCCGGCTGTGAGATGCGCCCATGATATGGGCAGCATCCGACGCAACACAACGGAGCTTTCCATGACGACATCCACCCCTCTCTACCGCCGCCTTGCCGGATCCGCCGCCCTCGTGGCCGTTCTCGGCGCGACCGGTGCCGCGCTGGCGCCAGCGACCCCGGCCCTGGCGGTGCCCGCGGGCGGCTATGGCGATCTCGTCGAGGCGGTCTCGCCCGCCGTGGTCTTCATCGAGGTCACGGCAAAGGCGCAGCCCGCGCACATGTCCGGACAATTGCCCGAAGGCCTGCCCGAAGAGCTGCGCCGCCAGTTCGAGAAGATGATGCCGAAAGACGGCCAGATGCCGAAACGTCAGGGTCTCGGGTCGGGCTTTCTCATTTCCGAGGATGGCCGCATCGTCACCAACAACCACGTTGTCGACGGGGCCGAAACGGTCACCGTCAAGCTGGCCGATGGCCGGGAATTCGACGCCAGGGTCGTCGGTAGTGACCCGCTGACCGATGTCGCCGTGCTGCAGCTCGACACGGATGAAAAGATGCCCTTCGTTCGTTTCGGCGAGTCCGACGAGATGCGCGCGGGCGACGAGGTGATCGCCGTGGGCAATCCGTTCGGACTGGGCGGCACGGTGACATCGGGAATCGTCTCGGCGCTGTCGCGCGACATCAACTCGGGCCCCTACGACGACTACATCCAGACCGACGCCGCGATCAACCGGGGCAATTCCGGCGGCCCGCTCTTCAACAACAAGGGCGAGGTGATCGGCATGAACACCGCGATCTTCTCGCCGGACGGCGGCTCGGTCGGTATCGGCTTTGCGGTACCCTCGGATCTGGTGCAGCGGATCGTGGCGGACCTGTCGGACGACGGCAAGATCACCCGGGGCTGGCTCGGCGTGCAGATCAAGCCCATGCCCGAGGATATCGCGAATGTCCTGGGCTACGACGCGCCCAGGGGGGCGGTGGTCGAGATGGTGACACCCGACAGCCCCGCAGCCAAGGCCGGTCTGACCGAGGGGGACATCATCCTGTCCTTCAACGAGACCGAGATCGCGGATCTGCGCGACCTGACCCGCGCCGTCGCCGCCACCGACCCCGAGGCCGTGGTGCCGGTCACGGTGCTTCACAAGGGAGAGGAAAAGGTCATCGACGTGACCGTCGGCACCCGTGCCGAGCAGAGCGCCTGAGGCAGGTCCGCGCCCGCTCATCCATGCGGCTTTGACGTGGCACCGAGGGGGAAGCCGATGAATTGGCTTCCCCCGAACCCGCGCGATGGCGCACGACCCGCGCCTGAGCAGCTGCTCCCGGCGAAGCTTCGGGCGCAGGTCGCGGCCGTTGCCGATGATCCCAGGGAACGCCACCCACGCGACCTAGTTGTCGGTCAGGGTTTCGGGTCCGAATCCTGGGCGGCGCGTGCAGGGCGGTGCCGCCTTGGTCGGCGGGATTCCGGATCTCCTCATGTCCTACCTCCCGCAGATCGCCCGGATCGCCGCGCGCCCTCGGCTTGTCATGCGCGGGTCGGTGTGGTCCGAGGCCTCACGGATCTCCTGCAGCCAGCCGGGTTCGTTGCCGGTAACCGGCGTGCCCATGATCCCGAGAAGCGCGTGGGCGGCGGTGTCGCCCTCGATCTGCTCCAGTGTTAGGCGCAGGAGAAAGGCTGGATCGCATTCGAGCGCGCGCAAGGCTGGGCACACGGTCGAGCGGCAGCTTGCTGGAGCCGCCCTTCAGCATCGGCAACATGTTGACGCTGACGAACCCGGCCTCGACGGCGATCTCGATCTGCGATTTCCGGGGCTTGAGTTCCATGACCCGCTTATCGATGAATTTCGCGAGCCGGATGTCGGTATACGGTTTCTTCGGCATCGTCTTCCCCTTGATCGGTTGTCTCACAGCGCATCACCTGCTTGCCATATTCATAGCGACGGCCTGAAGGGGAGCGCGGGGGAGGGGGCGAACCAACCCTGGTGCCATAGCGGCAGGAGAGGTGCCGTCTATGAAAGGACCACTGCGGGGTGATCTTGAGGGACCTATGCGCTGGTGACAGAGTGAGCAGCACTGCGGCATTTGTCGTGCGGCTCGCGAAGCAGGGGGTTCTTGGATCGCCTTCTTTTCGTGATCCTGGCATTGAAATCGGGTGAGTATCTTGTATTGATGGCACTGCTGATGTCCGTTTTGACGGCGTCTCCCAGGTTATAAAAGCCCCTATAAGTCATTGATTTTGTTGATCTACGCGAGACTTCCAATCTCTTGTCACCGACCACTCCCCCCCTCGTTTCGGCGGTTTGGCGGCACACGCGCCCGAACGGCGTGCAGGCTGCCGAGCGCGGCGTGTCGGACGTGACAGAGCGCGCGCCGTGACAATTGGACAAATCCTGATCCTCGCGATCCTGGCGGCGGCGCTGGCGCTCTTCATGTCGGGGCGGCTGCGCCATGACGTGGTGGCGCTGGCGGCGCTCATGGCCTGCGTGGTGACGGGGCTGGTGCCTGCGGGCGCGGCCTTTGCCGGGTTCGGGCACCCGGCGGTGATCACGGTGGCCTGCGTGCTGATCCTGAGCCACGGGTTGCAGAGCACAGGGGCGGTGGACTGGCTGGCGCGGGGCCTTTTGCCGCGCGACGCGGGCCGCGTGCCGAGCCTCGTGGCGCTGGTCGGGCTGGGCGCGGCGCTGTCGGGGGTGATGAACAACGTGGGCGCGATGGCGCTCCTGATGCCGGTGGCGGTGCAACTGGCCGACCGGCTGGGCCTCGGCCCCGGGCAGGTGCTGATGCCGCTGGCCTTCGGCACGATCCTGGGCGGCATGACCACGCTGATCGGCACGCCGCCCAACCTGATCGTGTCGGGGTTTCGCGACGAGGCGGGGCTGGGCCATTTCGCGATGTTCGATTTCGCGCCGGTGGGGCTGGCCGTGGCTGGGGCGGGGGTGCTCCTGGTGGCGCTGGTTGGCTGGCGTCTGGTGCCGGAGCGGCGCGCGGTGGACACCGAGGGCTTCGATACCGGCGCGTATTTCACCGAGGTGAGCGTGCCCGAGGGCAGCAAGGCGGTGGGCCTCACGCTGCGCGGCTTCGAGCGCGAGATCGAGGACAGCGACGCGCAGGTGGTCGGGCTGGTGCGCAACGGCGTGCGGCTGACCGCGCCGCATGGCGGGCGGCGCATCAGGGCGGGCGATGTGCTGGTGCTCGAGGCCGAGGTCGAGGCGCTGGGCGAGGCGGTGTCGGTGCTGGGCATCTCGCTCGACGATGCCGAGGCGGAGGCCGCCGCGCGGGCGGCGGGGGCCGGGGACGCGGAGGACGACCGGCAAGGCGGCGGCGACGGGCAGATCGTGTTGCGAGAACTGGCGGTGCTGCCGGGGG
>CAJXKX010000160.1 GCA_913055965.1 uncultured Roseovarius sp. | reverse complement strand
CGGCGGAATTCGGCGTGACCATCGATACCACGATGGAGGTGGTCGAGGGCATGTCCTTCGAGCGCGGCTACATCTCGCACCACATGGTGACGGACCGCGAGAACATGGAGGCGGTGCTGCGCAATCCGCTGATCCTGATGACGGATCAGAAGATCCTCAAGCCCGCCGTGCTGGATACCGCGCGCCGCATCGCCGAGGAAGAGCGGCGCCCCCTGCTGATCATCGCGGAGGAGATCGCGCCCGAGGTCGTCATCACCCTGCTGGAGGACGGCGGTGCCGGGAAATACCTGATCGTGCACCCGCCCGAATACGGCCACTGGCGCCAGGCGATGATGGACGATCTGGCGATCCTGACCGGCGGCGAGGTGCTGGCGCGCGATCTGGGCAAGAAGATCGAGAACGTCACCCGCGCGCAGCTTGGCGGTGCCGAGACGGTGCGCAGCCAGGCCTCGCATACCAGCATCCTGCGCGGCGAGGGCGAGCCCGGCGCGATCACGGCGCGGCGCGCGCAGGTGCAGCGCCAGCACGACGCGGCCCCGCCCAACATCGAGAAGGACAAGCTGCGCGAGCGGCTGTCCAAGCTGACCGGCGGCAGCGCGATCATCTACGCGGGCGGGTTCACCCCGGTCGAGCAGAAGCGCACGATCCAGCTGATCGAGGATGCGCTCTGCGCGCTGCGCGCGGCGGCCGTGGATGGTGTGGTCGCCGGGGGTGGCACGGCGCTGGCGCAGATCGCGCCCTGTCTCGACGCGCTCGAGGTGTCGGGCGACGTCGCGCGCGGGGTGGCGCTGGTGCGCTCGATCCTGACGCAGCCGGTGCGCCGGATCGCCCGCAATGCCGGGGCGGATGCCGATACCGTCTCGGAGAAGGTCGTGAACGCGCCGAAGGATCACGGCTATGACGCCGCGACGGGCGAGTTCGGCGACATGTTCGAGGCCGGGATCATCGACCCCGCCCGCGTGCCCGCGAGCGCGCTGGTCAACGCGGCGTCGGTCGCGACGCTGATCCTGACCACCGAGACGCTGATCGGCGATCTCGAGGAGGGCGAGGCCGACCCGACCGAAGGCCCGGCGCTCGGCGGCGGGGCCGAGCTTCTGGGGCGCAAGTAACGCGCGCGCCCACCGGTACGGGACGCCCCCGGCCCGGGGGCTCCCCTTGCACAAGGAAACGAGACCATGAAAGCAGCGAGACTCTACGAATACGACCCCGAGATGAACGTGGATCTCAGGATCGAGACGGTGGCACCGCCCACGATCACCGCCCCCGACGAGGTGATCGTGAAGGTCGGCGCGGCGGGGCTGTGCCGCACCGACCTGCATATCATCGAGGGCGTCTGGAAGGACATCATGGATACCGAGGGCAATCTCCTGCCCTACGTGATGGGCCACGAGAATGCCGGATGGGTCGAGGATGTGGGCAGCGCCGTGACCTCGGTCCGGCCCGGCGACGCGGTGATCTGCCATCCATTCAATGCCTGCGGCATCTGCATGAGCTGCCGCTACGGACATGACATGTATTGCGACCACGGCAAGTTTCCGGGTCTCGGGCTGGACGGCGGCTTTGCCGAGTATTTCAAGACCAGCGAGCGGTCGGTGATCAAGCTCAACACCGGGATCACGCCGCTGTCGGTCGCGCCGATGGCCGATGCGGGCATCACCGCCTACCGCGCCGCCAAGAAGGCCGCGAAGCTGCTCTATCCGGGCGGTTACGTGGTGCTGCTGGGGATCGGCGGGCTGGGCCACATCGCGCTTCAGGTGCTCAAGCATACCTGCGGGGCGCGGGTCATCGCCGTGGACCAGGAGCCGGGCGCGCAGGCGCTGGCGCGGGATCTGGGCGCGGATATCGTGATCGCGGGCGGGCCGGACCTCGTCGAGCAGGTGCGGGATCTGACCGGCGGCGGCGCGCATGTGGCGATCGACTTTGTCGGCGAGCATGGCACCGAGAACCAGTGCTGGAAGCTGCTCCGGCAGGGGGGCGAGCTGATCATGGTGGGCTATGGCGGCGTGGTCGAGGTGCCGACGCTGGAACTCGTGGCCAACGAGATCAGGATCGGCGGCAGCCTCGTGGGGGATTTCGTCGAACTGGTCGAACTGATGGAGATGAACGCCGACGGCAAGGTGAAGATGCACCAGACCGAATACAGCCTCGACGACATCAATCTCGCGATCTCCGATTTCAAGGAGCGCAAGTATACCGGCCGGGGCGTGATCGTTCCCTGACACGGGCGCCGCCCCCGCGCCGCCCCGTTCCCCGCCCCGCCGGGCCCCAGTGGCACCGCGGCGGCGGGGCTCACCCATGTTCAATTCGACGTCACGGGGCCGCTGCCTGTCAAAATTGACGTAGCGTCGCCCCGGACAAGATGATAACTTCTAAGCTTGGAGGAGTGCCCTGTGGATATTTTTTCGAAGCGCGACGGCCCGCGCCCCGAGGACGTCCGGGCGAGGAAGCTGATATCCGGGAATGCAGGCACGATCCGCAGACTCGCGGACCAGATCAGCAATGGCGGCTTTACCCGCATGCGCGCGGAGGAGGCGCGCCGCAAGCAGGAGCCGCAGCCCGAGGGCCTGCTTATCTACACCATGTCGGCGCGCCGCATTGGCGATGCCCCCGATCCCCATGTCAGGCTGAGCCTGAACGGGCGCGTGGTGCTGTCCGACCGGGGCACCGGGCGGCAGTTGCAGGTGCTGGGCGAGATCCGCGGCAGGGCGGGCGCCAAGCGGTTCGTGCTCGCGTCGGCGGAAAACGGGTATATCTCGCCCGTCAGCGACGAAATCCACGCGGCCCTCGCGCCGTTCGAGGATATCGAGATCGGCCCGGATTTCACCGAAGAGGATATTGTTCTGGCCTTCTCGGAACGCCTCGGGCTGGCGGAGGCGCAGCAGGTCGATTGCGGCGGTTCGGATGCCCAGTCGCAATCAGGGGAAGGTATGCCCGATCATGGCCCGAGCGAGTTATTATAAATCAAGCCAGGACGGTACCGCCAAGACCGAAGCCGTGCCGGACCGGCACACCGAACGTGACATCCGAACAGCCTGGGAGCGCTTTGTCACCTCCTGCCAGTCCGACGCGGTGCGCCCGCGCCATGTCCGCGACGATATCCTCGCCTCGTGGCAGCGCAGCATGGCGCTGGGGGTCGATGCCGGCACGCGCGCCTCGCGCAAACTGGGCGACGAGAACGAGATCCGCCTGCGCCGCAAGCGCAACGCCCATCTGCGCAGGGCCGCCTCGGCGGCGTTCCGGCGGCTCGAGCCGCATCTGCGGGACGCGCGGTCGATCCTGATCCTCGCCGATGACGAAGGGGTCATCATCGACGCGATCGGCGATGCGGCGGTGCTGGATCACGGCCAGGACATCCATCTCGAGATCGGCGGCGAGTGGGACGAGAAGGTCGTCGGCACCAACGGGATCGGCACGGTGCTGCGCACCGGCAAGCCGATGTACGTGCATGCCACCGAGCATTTCGTCGAGGGCGTGCAGGCCTGGACCTGCGCCGGTGCCCCGATCCGCGATCCGTTCGACGATTCGGTGATCGGCGTGGTCGATCTGTCGGGCCCGCCCGATATCTTTCGCCGCCACAACGTGGCCCTCGTGCTGGCGGCGGCCTGCGAGATCGAGATCGCGCTGGCCGAGCAGCAGCGGCAGGAGCGCACCCAGCTTCTCGAGGCGTTCCTGCAGTCGAAATACAGCCAGGGGGACAGTTCCGTCGTCCTGCTCGACCGCAACGGGCGCATCCTGTTTCGCCGCGGGGTGGATGACAGCCGCGTCGCGGCCTCCGACAAGCTGATGGTCGGCCACAAGCTCTTGCCCGATCTCGAGGCGTTCTCGGAAAAGGACCTGCCCCGGCTGCTGCCCCCCGAGGTGCAGGCGCAGGGGCTGGAGCGGCTGATGCTCGACAATGCCTACCGGGGCGCGGCGCTGTTCCTGCGCCCGGACCGGCCCGGCAGCCGCCCGGCACCCGATGTGCTGACCATCAGCCCGCGCCGCAACGTGCGCGAGGAGGCGATCCGCATCGTCGGCTCGTCGTCGAAGATGCTCGAGGCGATCGAGCTGGCGCAGCGGGCGGCGAAGGTCAATGTGCCGGTGCTCATTCAGGGCGAGACCGGGGTGGGCAAGGAGCTTTTCGCGCGGCTGATCCACAGCCGGCTGGGGCGGCCCGATGCGCCCTATGTGCCGGTCAACTGCGCCGCCGTGTCGGGCGACCTGATCGGGGCGGAGCTTTTCGGTTATGTCGACGGGGCGTTTACCGGGGCGGCGCGCGGCGGGCGGCCGGGCAAGTTCGAGCAGGCCGATGGCGGGCTCTTGTGTCTCGACGAGATCGGCGACATGCCGGTCGATCTGCAGGCCTACCTGCTGCGGGCGCTGGAACAGCGGGCGATCTACCGCATGGGCGACAGCAGGCGGCGGCCCATCGACGTGCGGCTCGTGGCGATGACCAACCGCGACCTGCGTCTCGAGATCGACAAGGGCACGTTTCGCCGCGACCTGTTCTACCGGATCGGCGTGGTGACCATCGAGGTGCCGCCGCTGCGCGACCGCGGCGGCGATATCCTGGCGCTGTTCGAGCATTTCTCGGCCCATTACGCCGAGCAGATCGGCCGGCCGCAGATGCGCCTCGGCGACGATGCGGCGGCCCTGCTGATGCAACATGGCTGGCCGGGCAACGTGCGGGAACTGCGCAACATGGTGCAGCGTCTCTACCTCGTGGCACCCGGCCCCGCCGTGGTGCCGGGCGACCTGCCGCCGGAGGTGCGCGACGGTGTCGCCGAGGCGGAGGCGGCCGCGCTCGACGGTCTGCTGGGCGAGAACGCGAGCGACCTTGAGAGCATCGAGGCCAGCGTGATCCGCCGGACGATCCGGGCCGAGAAAGGCAACCTGACCCGCGTGGCGGCGATCCTCGGCATCTCGCGCCCGACCCTCTACCGCAAGATGCGGCAATTCGGCATCGAGCGCGGCTGACCTGCGGGGCAGGGCCGCGCGGCCCCGGCGGCATCCCGTGGTGCACGAAACCGGCTTGCGCAGGGGCGCGCAATTTCATACCCCCGCCCCACGGTATTCACGCAATTTCCGACCAAGGGAGCGATCCGAGATGAGCTTTCGCCTGCAACCCCAACCGCCCGCCCGCCCCAACCGCTGCCAGCTTTTCGGCCCCGGCTCGAATGCCAAGCTGTTCGAGAAGATGGCGGGATCGGACGCGGACGTGATCAATATCGACCTCGAGGATTCGGTCGCGCCGACCGACAAGGACGCCGCGCGCGCCAACACGGTCAAGGCGATCGGCGAGGTCGACTGGGGCAACAAGACGCTCTCGGTTCGCATCAACGGGCTCGATTCGCCCTACTGGTACCGCGACGTGGTGGACCTGCTGGAGCAGGGCGGCGAGCGGCTGGACCAGATCATGATCCCCAAGGCGGGCTGCGCGTCGGACATCTACGCGGTCGACGCGCTGGTGACGTCCATCGAGGCCGCGACGGGCCGCAAGAAGCGCCTGGGCTTCGAGGCGATCATCGAGACGGCGGCGGGGATTTCCCATGTCGAGGAGATCGCGGCGGCCTCCCCCCGGATGCAGGCGCTGAGCCTCGGTGCTGCGGATTTCGCGGCGTCGATGGGCATGTCCACCACCGGCATCGGCGGCACGCAGG
>CAJXKX010000159.1 GCA_913055965.1 uncultured Roseovarius sp. | reverse complement strand
CTATTGGCCGAAAGCCGGCGGCTGACTCAGTCCGCCCTGTGCGTCCCGTAGCGCGCCAGGAACATGTCGACGCCGCTATCCACGGTTTCGGCAATCAGCGCCTCCGAAGGCGGAGCTTCCAGAACGCCGAAAATGCAGGCGCGTGTCAGGCCGCCGGCGCAGAGATCGAAGAGCTGCCGCGACGCGATCGCCGTGTCGGGAATATCGAGCAGGCCTTCCTTCGTTTTCCGATCGAAATAGGCCGAGAGCAGGCCTTTCGCGGAATCCGGGCCCGCATCGTAGAAGCGGCAGCCGAGCTCGGGCATGCGCTCGCTCACGCCGATCACCATGCGTTGCGCGCGCACGACCGGCACGGATGTCATCCGGGTGACGAGGAGAGTGGCGAAGCGCGTCAGCGTTTCGCGCACGCTTCCCTCCTCCTCCAGCGTTTCCGCCAGCGACGAGAAAATGGCCGTGCGCTCCCGGTCGATCAGCGCGCCGAACAGCTCTTCCTTGCTGCCGAAATAGACGTAGATCGTGCCCTTGGAGACGCCCGCCTCGCGGGTGATGTCGTTCATGCTCGCCGCATCGAAACCGACGCAGAGGAACACGCGCTTGGCGCCATCCAGTATCTGCTGGCGCTTCACCGGATCCTGACCGGCCACACGCCGGTTGGGAGCGGCATCCGCCACCTCGACGGCTTTCTTCAGGCTTTGGTCGTTCTTCGACAATGCGGGCATTTCCCGACCTCATGAGATTCTTTTTATGAATCGAACCGCCCGGTTCGATTTCCTCTTGATATGGCCCGTCGAAGGGTCTATGTCAATTCGAACCGAACGGTTCAGTTCAATTTATTTCGCGAGTCAGCAGCCATGTCCGCAGCCATATCCGCCACCGACAAAGAAACGACGTCGGACAATTCGCCCGAAACGGCGCAAACCGCCGAGCTGAAATCGTTTCCGCGTACAGAGGAGACCGCGCGCAAGCCCGATGCCACTGCCGAGACCGTCGAGGCCGCGCCGGCATCGCCGGAACCGAAACGCCCCGGCCGGCGGCGCGCGATCCTTGCCGGCATTGCCCTCCTCGCGCTTGCGGGCACAGCTTGGTACGGCCACGAATGGTGGACCGTCGGCCGCTTCATGGTTTCAACCGACAACGCCTATGTCAGCGGCGATATCGCGACCATCTCGCCCAAGGTTTCCGGCTATGTCGAGAAGGTGCTCGTCGCCGACAAGGGCTATGACGACCGGATGGGCGCACGCCCGCTCGGCCGCGTGATCCAGGAGCACATCAAGAAGCCCCTCGCCGAAGAACTGCTCTTTGGCAGGCTCGCCAAGGGCGGCACCGTGCGCGTGAGCGTGCGCGACGACAAGATCGCCCTCGATGTCGAAGGACCCGCCGCGCGCCGCCTCTCGGGCAAGAAGAAGCCGCCTTTACTCACGGCAGAGTAAACCGCCGGTGAGCGTCCTTGCGGCGCGTGTGACGGTGATGACGATGACGGTGGCGCTCTGCGCCACCGTTCCGGCCCTTGCGGAGCCGCTGCGCCTGTCGTTGCCACTTGCGTGCGACTACGGCCGGACCTGCGTGGTCGAGGATTACGTCGATGCCGATCCCGGCCCGGGGCAGCGCGACCATGCCTGCGGCCTCAAGAGCCGCGACGGCCATCGCGGCACGGATTTCATGCTGCTGTCCTTCGAGGCGATGGAGGCGGGGGTCGCGGTGGTTGCCGCCGCGCCGGGGGTGGTCGCCGCCACCCGCGACGGCATGGCCGACACGCCGGTTACCGCCGTCAACCGCGACGCCATCGCCGGCCGCGAATGCGGCAATGCCGTGCGCGTCGATCACGGGGACGGCTGGCAGACCCTCTATTGCCACCTCGCGCAAGGCTCGGTCACCGTGGGGCCGGGCGACCGCGTGGCGCGGGGCGACACGCTCGGGGCGGTCGGGCTGAGCGGGCTGACCAACGCCCCGCACCTGCATTTCGGGGTCCTTCAGGACGGGCGGGTGGTCGATCCCTTCGCGCCCCGGGCACGCGGCACCTGCGATGCGGAGCCGGGGCCGGGCCTGTGGGAGCAGGCCCCGCCCTACACGCCCACGGGGCTGTTCACCGCCGGGTTCAGCACGGCGGTCCCGGCTTTCGATGCGGTCCGATCCGGGGCCGCCCGTGCCGTCGAGGCCCCCGCCGGTGCGGCGCTCGTGCTCTACGGTCATGTGTTTCATGCCCGGCCGGGCGACCGGCTGACGCTGTCGGCCCATGGCCCCGGCGGCGAGATATTCCGCCACGCGGTCACGCTCGAGGCCCCGCGCAAGCAACTGTTCCGCGCCTATGGCCGCAAGGCCCCGCCCGAGGGCTGGCCCCCCGGCGCCTATCGCGGTCATGTCCGGCTGTGGCGCGGCGACCGGCTGATCGCCACGCGGCACGCCGATATCGCCGTGCGGCCCTGAGCCGGGCTCCGCCGCCCTGCCGTTACCGCGTCGTCAGCTTCAACTCGATCCGCCGGTTCTGCGCGCGCGCCGCGGGCGTGTTGGCGCGGTTCAGCGGCTGGTATTGCCCATAGCCGTTGGCCGAAAGACGATCCGGCGGGAAGCCCAGGAAATTCACCATGAACCGCACCACCGACAGCGCCCGCGCCTGGCTCAGCGCCCAGTTGTCCTCGAATCGGGCCCCCTGCATGATCGGCACGTTGTCGGTATGGCCGTCCACCTGCAGCACCCAGTCGATGCCCTCGGGGATCTCGCCGATCACCCGGCGCAGGATCCCCGCGACATCGGCGATCTCGCTCTCGCCTTCGGGCGACAATTCGGCCTCGCCGGGGGCGAACAGCACCTCGGAGGAAAACACGAACCGGTCTCCGACGATCTGCACGCCTTCCTGGCCGCTCAGCAATGCGCGCATCTTGCCGAAGAACTCGGAACGGTAATTCTCGAGATCCTCCTTCTCGGCGGCGAGCCGCTCGGCCTCGGCCTCCAGCAGCCGGGCGCGCTCTTCCTCGGCCTGCCGACGGCGGCGTTCCTCGGCGGCCACCCGCGCCAGCGCGGTGTTGAGTTCGTTGCCGAGCGACTGAAGCTGCACCTCGGCGGCCTCCTCGCGCGCCTCCGAGGCGTCGAGCAGCGCCTGAAGCTCGGACAACTGCGAGCGCAGCGCCTCGACCTGCTGGTTCAGGAGCGCCTGCTGGCGCTGCGCCTCTGCCGAAATGGCCTCTTCCTCGGCCAGTTTCTCGCGTGCCTGCGACAGCAGCGCGGCCTGCCGCTCGGCTTCGGTCATCTCCTCGGCGGCGCGCGCCTCTGCCGCGCGCTGCGCGGCCAGCGTGGCGATCAGCCGGGCGCGCACCTCCTCGGCGTCGAGCGCCTCGGCCTCGGCATCGGCGCGCGCGGCCACGGCCTGCGCGAGATCGGCCTCGAGCGCGCGGATGCGGGCCCGCGCCTCGGCGAGCGCGGCGTCGCGATCCTCGAGCGTGCCGCCGGTCTCTTCGAGTGCGGCACGCGCGTCGGCCAGCGCCGTCTCGGCCCGGCTGCGCGCCGCGCGTTCGCCCTCGAGCGCGGCCCGTGCCTCGGCGAGCGCGGTGTCGCGCTCTTCGATCGTGCCGCCCGCCTCGTCCAGCGCCGCCTGCGCGTCGGCCAGCGCGGCCTCGGCCCGGTCGCGCGCCGCGCGCTCGCCCTCCAGCGCGGCCTGTGCCTCGGCCTCGCCCGCCGCGCGTGCCGCCTGTGCCGCTTCGGCGCGCAAGATCGCCTGCGCGAGCGCGGCGTCGAGATCGTCGCGCGCCGCCTCCGCCGCCGCGAGAAGGGTGAGCGTCTCTTCGGCCCGCGCGCGCTCTTCCTCGAGCGCCAGTGTCATCGCGGTCAGTTCCGCCTGCGCGTTCTCCAGCCGCGCGCGCAGCGCCGCCGCCGCCTCGGCCTCGGCAAGGCGCGCGGCCTCTTCCTCGCTCAACCGGTCCTCGAGCGCGGCCACCTCTTCTCCGAGGGCCGCGCCCGCCTGCTGCGCCTCGGCATTGCGCGCGCGCAGGTCGGCGATGAGCGCCTCCAGCGCCTCGCGGCGGGGGCGAGCCGCGCGGCCTCGGTCTGCGCGTCCACCTCGTCGCGCAAGCCGGCGAGGCGATCCTCGAGCGCCGCCTGTTCATCGAGCAGCGCCGCGCGCGCGCCCTCGAGGGCCGTCACCTCGTCGCGGGCCGCGTCGCGCTCGGCGGTGAGCCCGGCGGCCCGGTCCCGCGCCGCGTCGCGCTGCGACAGGAGCCGCGCCACCTGTTCCTCGAACGAGGCGATCCGCCCTTCGGCATCGGCCAGCGCCTCGGCCCGCGCCGCGCTCTCTGCGCGCAGGGCGGCGATCTGCGCGGCCTGTTCCTCGGCGCGCGCGCGGGCGTCGCCCAGCGTCGTGGTCAGGAGACCCACCCGTTCCTGCAGGGTCGCGTTGCGGTCCTGCTCCAGCCCCAGCGCCCGCGACAGCGCCGCCACCTCTGCCGACAGCGCGTCGAGCTTCGTGGCCTGTCCGCTGATCTCCTCGCGCAGCACGAACTGCACCACCATGAAGATGGTCAGCACGAACATCAGCACCAGCAGCAGCCCGGTCATGGCATCGACGAAGCCGGGCCAGATCGCGCCTTGCAGCCGCGCGCCGGTGCGCCGCGAAAGCGCCATCTCAGCCGCCCTCGCCGGGCTCGCCCGTGGCCGCGTCGCCGCGTGGCACCACCGGGCGCACCGGGCGCGGGGTCTGGCCGCGCGCCTGACCCATCAGGCGGGTGAGCGCCGCGAGATCGGTGCGCAGTTCGGTCATGGTTTCCTGCCGTCCGGCGCTGATCTCTTCGAGAATGCGCAGCATCTGCACGTCGATCGAGCGCAGGCGCATGCGGCTCTCGGCATCGAGCCCCTCGGAGGTCTCGCGCGCCTCGATCGCCTCGACCAGGCGCTCCTGTCCTTCGGCCACGCGCATGAGCGCCACCTGCACCGGGTTCTGATCGCTCATCCGGTGGGTCAGCCGCTCGATGGAATCGGCCAGCACGCCCAGCTTTTCATCGACCAGCGCGCGGCTCGCCTCGGCCTCGGCGATGGTCGTTTGCAGCGCCTCGACCTGTTCGGTCATGTGGTCGAGCACCTCGGCCACCATGGCGCGCCCGCCATCGCCGCCCTCGCCATCGCCCTCGGCGAGGCCCAGCCGCGTTATGGTCGAGATCCATTCCTCGAGTTCGCGATAGAAGCGGTTCTGCCCGTGCCCGGCGAACAATTCCAGAAGCCCCACCACCAGCGAGCCCGACAGCCCCAGCAGCGACGAGGCAAAGGCCACGCCCATCCCGCCCAGCTGCGCCTCGAGCCCGGTCATCAGCCGGTTGAAGATCGCGATGCCCTCTTCGCCCTCCTGCGGGGCGAGGCTGCGGATCGTGTCGACCACCGCCGGAACGGTGGTAGCCAGACCGTAAAACGTACCCAAAAGGCCAAGGAAAATCAGCATGTTGACGATATAGCGCGTGATCTCGCGCGCCTCGTCGATGCGCTGCGCCACGGAATCGAGGATCGACCGGGCCGAGCCCGAGGCGATCTGCATCCGCTTGCCCCGCTGCCGCAATAGCGTGGCCAGAGGCGCCAGAAGCTGCGGCGCCTTGATCATTTCGTGACCCGGGGTTTCCGAGGCGAAATCCTCGATCCAGCGGACCGAGCCGATCAGCTGGATCACCTGCCAGAAACAGGCCAGCACACCGATGAC
>CAJXKX010000158.1 GCA_913055965.1 uncultured Roseovarius sp. | reverse complement strand
GGAGCGCGGTCGCGCTGTCGCTGCAGATCGCGCTGTGGGCGACGCTGGCCAGCCTGCCATTCGGCATCGGCATCGCCTACGCGCTGGCGCGCTGGTCCTTTCCGGGCAAGCAGGTGCTGAACGGCCTGGTGCATCTGCCGCTGATCCTGCCGCCGGTGGTCACAGGCTATGTGCTGTTGCTGGTGCTGGGCACGCGCGGGCCGGTCGGCGGCATCCTTGCCGACTGGGGCATCGTGCTGGCGTTTCGCTGGACGGGGGCGGCGGTGGCGGCCGCGGTGATGGCGTTTCCGCTGATGGTGCGCGCGATCCGGCTGTCGATCGAGGCGGTGGACCCAAGGCTCGAACAGGCCTCGTCCACGCTGGGCGCGTCGCCGGTTTGGGTGTTCCTGACCGTGACGCTGCCGATGGCGCTGCCCGGCATCGTGACGGCCGCGATCCTCGCCTTTGCCAAGGCGATGGGCGAATTCGGCGCGACGATCACCTTCGTCTCGAACATCCCCGGCCAGACACGCACCATCCCCTCGGCGATCTACGCCTTTCTGCAGGTGCCCGGCGGCGAGGGGTCGGCGATGAAGCTGGTGATCGTGTCGGTCATCGTGGCGATGGGGGCGCTGCTGCTGTCGGAGCTGATCGGGCGGCGGGTCGCGGCGCGGGTGGGAGGCGCGTGATGCTGGAGGTTTCGCTGCGCCACGGGATCGGGGCATTTGCGCTCGACGCGCATTTTCGCGCACCCGCGGGGCTGACGGTGCTGTTCGGGCGGTCGGGATCGGGCAAGACCACCATCGTCAACGCCGTCGCGGGGCTGCTGATGCCCGACGAGGGCCGCATCGCGGCGGATGACTGGGTTCTGCTCGATACCGCACGGCGCGTCCGGCTGGCACCGCATCGTCGGCGGCTGGGCTACATCTTTCAGGAGGGGCGTCTGTTTCCGCATCTCACCGTGCGCCAGAACCTCGCCTATGGCGCGTGGTTCGCACCGAAAGGGGCCCCGCGCGAGGAGATGCCCCGGGTGGTCGAGATGCTGGGCATCGGCCATCTGCTCGACCGCCGCCCCGGCGCGCTCTCGGGCGGGGAAAAGCAGCGCGTCGCCATCGGGCGCGCGCTCCTGTCCGCGCCGCGCCTGATCCTCGCCGACGAGCCGCTCGCCGCGCTCGACGAGCCCCGCAAGGCCGAGATCCTGCCCTATTTCGAGCGGCTGCGCGACGAGGTGAGCGTGCCTGTGCTCTATGTCAGCCATTCGGCCTCGGAGGTGGCCCGGCTGGCGACCACGGTGGTGGCGCTCGATGCCGGGCGCGTCGTGGCGCAGGGGCCTGCGGCGGAAGTGCTGGGCAATCCGGGCGTGCTGCCCACCGGGCCGCGCGAGGCGGGCGCGGTGCTGGGAGCGGTGATCGTGGAGCATCACGCGGACGGGCTCACGGAGCTCGACGCGGGCGGCCTGCGGCTGTTTCTGCCAAGGGTCGCGGCCGGGCCCGGCACGCGCCTGCGCATCCGCATCGCCGCGCATGACGTGATCCTCTGCCGCGCGCGGCCCGAAGGGCTCTCGGCGCTCAACATCCTGCCGGGCACGGTGCAGGATATCCGCCCCGGCGACGGGCCGGGCGCGCTTGTCGCGCTCGACACCGACGCGGGGCGGGTCCTGGCGCGGATCACCCGGCGGTCGGCGGCGGCGCTCGAGCTCGCACCGGGGGTGAGGGCGCATGCGGTGATCAAGAGCGTCTCGGTCGCCGCCACCGATATCGGCGGGACGGGCGCGCGCTGAGGGCGCTCAGCCCTTTTCCGGGAAAAGCCATCCGCCGACCGGCACGATCGCCCAGCTGACCACCGGGATCAGCACCAGCCCCGCGGCAAGCCCGACGATGCCGTCGAGCCCCGCCGTCACCGCCCAGCGCAGCAAACCGTTCGCGCCGCCCGCGGCCCCGGCCGCCTGCTTGATCTGCTCGTAGGGCAGGTGCCAGCCCAGATCGTGCAGCCCGTGAACAAGGATGCTGCCCCCGACCCAGAGCATCGCGACGGTGCCGATGGTGGCGATCACCGCCATCACGGCGGGCATGGATCTGACGATCCCGCGCCCCAGCGCGCGCGTGGCCGAAAGACGACCCTCTGCGCTCAGGAAAATGCCCAGATCGTCGGCTTTCACCAGTAGCGCCACGGCCCCGTAAACCAGCGCCGTGATCCCGATGGCCACCGCCGCCAGCGCCAGCGCCTCGATCCAGAAACTGTCGATATCGATCTGCGACAGAGAGATGGTCATGATCTCGGCGGAGAGGATGAAATCGGTCTTGATCGCGCCCTTCACGCGCTGTTCTTCGAGATGCGCGGCGTCGAGCGTCTTCGCCTGCTGCGGCCCCTTGTCCTTGTGCGGCACGATCAGGTGCCAGACCTTCTCGGCCCCCTCGAAACACAGGTAAGCCCCGCCGAGCATCAGCAGCGGCGTCAGCATCCAGGGCAGGAAGGCGTTGAGCAGCAGCGCGGCGGGCAGCAGGATCACCAGCTTGTTGAAGAACGAGGCGCGGGCGATCTTCCAGACGATGGGCAATTCGCGCGCCGCCGGGAGGCCTGTCACGTATTTCGGGGTCACGGCGGCGTCGTCGATGACCACGCCCGCCGCCTTGGTGCCGGCCTTGCCCGCCTGCGCCACGACATCGTCGAGCTGTGCTGCCGCGAGCTTGGCGATCGCGGCCACGTCATCGAACAGGGCCAGTAATCCGCTCATCGCACCGCCGCCTTTCGTCGTCTGCCACAGGCTCCCTCGGGCTCGCTTCTACCCCGGACGGCCGTGCGATGCCAGTCCGGCGGACGGCACGGCGGGGCCGCGCGCCGGCTGCCCGGTTTTCGGGCATCCCGCCCGATTTCCGGGCAGGTGCGGAAGCCAGGGCGCGCCGCGGCGGGCGGCGCGGGCGCGCCCGGCTATGCGGCCGGGCGGCGTGGCGTTAACTGCACCGGCAGGAACAGAGGCGCTGGAATGGCCAATTACAAGACCGGGGCGTCGCCCTTTCAGGATTACCTGACCGAGATTCACGCGGAGCTCAGAGGGATGACCGGCGGTGCCGTCGCCGATTACATCCCCGAACTTGCCAAGGCCGCGCCCGAAAGTTTCGCCATCTCGTTTTCCACCATCGACGGACAGGTCTATTCGGTGGGCGACAGCGGCAGCGCCTTTTCGATCCAGTCGGTCTCGAAACCCTTTGCCTATGGCGGGGCGCTGATGCGGCTGGGAGAGGCGGCGCTGCTGCGCGCCGTGGGTGTCGAGCCCACGGGCGAGGCGTTCAATTCCATCGTGCTCGACGAGCGCAACAACCGCCCCTTCAACCCGATGGTCAACGCGGGTGCCATCGCGGTCGCGGCGCTGCAGGACGGGGCGACCCCCGCCGCGCGCATCGCTGCCATGCAGGCGCTGTTCTCGGATTTCGCCGGGCGCGCGCTCGGGATCGACGAGGCGGTCTACCGCTCGGAGGCCGAAACCGGCCACCGCAACCGCGCCATCGCCTACCTGATGCTGAATTCCGGCATGATCGCGCGCGATCCGGAGGAGGTTCTCGATCTGTATTTCCGGCAGTGCGCGCTGCTGGTCACGACCGAGGACCTCGCCGTGATGGGCGCGACGCTGGCCAATAACGGGGTGAATCCGCGCACCGGCAAGCGGGTCCTGGGGTCGGCCGAGGTGCGCGACGTGCTGACGCTGATGATGAGTTGCGGGATGTACGACTACGCGGGCGAATGGTCCTACGATGTCGGCCTGCCCGCCAAGAGCGGCGTCTCGGGCGCGGTGCTGGCGGTGCTGCCGGGGCAGCTTTCGATCGCGATCTGGTCGCCGCCGCTCGATCCGATCGGCAATTCGGTGCGCGGCGTCGCCGCCTGCAGCCGGATCAGCCGCGATTTCGGGCTGCACCTGTTCATGAACGCCGCCACCGTCGAGGACGTGATCCGCCGCGAGACCCGCGCCAGCCGCCAGCCCAGCCTGCGCATCCGCAACCCGCGCGAGCGCGATCTGCTGGCGCAGGAGGGCGAGAAGATCGCGCTGGTGGAATTGCAGGGCGCGCTCTACTTCGCCTCGGCGGAGCGGATGATCCGGCGACTGGGCCGGCTGATCGCCGAGGTGCGCTATCTCGTGCTCGATTTCCGGCGGCTCAATTCCATCGACGGGGCCGCGCTGCGCTTCTTCGACGATTTCCTCACCCGAAGCCGGGCCGCCGGGGTCGAGATCGCCTTTGCCGAGATCGGCGGCGGCACGGCGGATACCGCCGGGCTCATCTCGGGGCTTGCGCGCGACCGGGGCGTGCGCGTGTTCGGCGCGGTGGATACCGCGCTGGAAACCTACGAGGACATGGTGCTCGATCTCGCGCGCGAGCCCTACGATCATACGAATTTCGCGCTCGACACGATCCGGCTGTTCCAGGGGCTGGAGCCCGCGCAACTGCGCAGGATCGAGCAGCTGATCCAGCCGATGCAGTTCGAGGCGGGCGCGCATATCCTCAGAACGGGCGAGGACGGGCGGATGTTCTTCGTGCTGGCGCGCGGGTCGGTCAGCGTCATGGTCGAGACCGGCCAGGACGAGCGGCTGCGGGTCGGCTGCATCGGCCCCGGCCAGTTCTTCGGCGAGATGGCGGTGCTCGAGGGCGGGCCGCGCTCGGCCGACGTGATCGCCGACGAGCGGGTGGTGTGCTACGGGCTGACCGTCGCGCATCTCGACGACCTCGCAGCGGAGGACCCGCACATCCTGTCCACCATCTTCGCCAACATGGCGCGCGAATTCGCCAGCCGCATCCGCGCGGGCAACCGCGTGATCTCGCAGCTGCAATAGCCCGCGCCGATTTTCCGGGTATCGCGCCGCCGGTCGCCGGGGCTAGACTGGCCCTGCGGGCAACAGCCGGATCGAAACAGCGGACGAGGTGCGTGATGGCACGAAACAGCAGGGCCGCGAGCGGCCGCGACGGAAACGGCCATGGTGCGGTGCGCGGTCTCGGGGCGCGGGCGGGGCGGGTGCTTGGCCTCGCCCTGCTCTGCGCCGGGATGGCGCTGCCCGCGCCTGCCCAGACCACGGCCCCCCTGCCCGAGCGGCGCGCCGTGATCGAGGCGGATGTAGATTTCTACGGCTCCGATCTGGGCCCCGTCTTCGACACCACGCTGGAGCGCTGCGAACAACTGTGCCTCGCGCGGCCCGACTGTGGGGCCTTTACCTATAACAGCCGCTCCAATGCCTGTTTCCCCAAGGCCGGGGTCACGCGGACCGAGCCCTATGCCGGGGCGCTCTCGGCGCGGATCGTCGAGACGGGTGCGCAGGCGATGGCGCGCGCGGGCGCGCGGGCGGCCGCGCTGGGCAGGCTGCGCGACGGCGATCTCGACGCGGCCCGTGCCCTCGCGCAGGAAATCGGACGCCGCCACCCCTCCCCCGCCGGGATGACCGAACAAGAGATGCTGGGCACGGCCCTCGCGCGGCAGCGCGCGGGCGATATCGCGGGGGCGCTGCGCTGGACCGGGGCGGCGCTGGCGCGCGGCGACGGGGCCGCGCTCTGGGCCGCCCATGCGCGGATGTCGCTGCGCATGGCCGACGACACCCCGAGGGACAGACGCCGCATGGAGGCGCAGGCGCTGAGCGCCGCGCTCAACGCCTATCTGCGCGCCCCCTCACCCGAGGATGAGGCGGGCGCGCTGATCCTGATGGCCCGCGCGATGGAACGGCTGGGCCGGGG
>CAJXKX010000157.1 GCA_913055965.1 uncultured Roseovarius sp. | reverse complement strand
TCGAGCAGATGTCCACCGCCGAGATCACGCAAGCCAAGCGGATGCTGGCGCGGCTCAGCCTGCCGGTGCGGCCGCTGGCGTCGCGGCGCGGGATCGCCGATCCGCACGGGGCGCGGCTCGATGCGCGCGCCAGCCTGCGCGCCTCGCTGCGCCGGGGTGGCGAGATGCGCCGCCTGCACCGCAAACGCCCGCGCGAGCGCTGGCCCAACCTGATCGTCCTGTGCGACATTTCCGGATCGATGAGCCAGTACAGCCGGATGGTGCTGCATTTCCTGCATGCGGTGGCCAACGCGAAGGGGGCGGGCTGGGCGCGCGTGCATGCCTTTACTTTCGGCACGCGGCTTACCAACATCACCCGGCACCTGGCCACGCGCGACGTTGACGCGGCGCTCGCCGCCGCCGGGCGGCAGGCGCAGGATTGGGAGGGCGGCACGCGGATCGGGGCGTGCCTGCACGCGTTCAACCGCGACTGGTCGCGCCGGGTGATGGGCGGGGGCGCGGTGGTGCTGCTGATCACCGACGGGCTGGACCGCGACGATGCGGGCCAGCTGGGCCACGAGATGGAGCGGCTGCACCTGTCGGCGCGCCGCCTCATATGGCTCAACCCGCTGCTGAGGTGGGAGGGATTCGCGCCCAAGGCCCAAGGCATCCGCGCGATGCTGCCGCATGTCGATGCGTTCCGCGCGGGCCATTCCGTCGCCACGCTGGAAGAGCTTGCGGCGGCGCTGTCGCGGGCCGAAGATGGCGGCGAGAAGGCGCGGCTCATGGCGGAGCTGCAAGGGGGGTGACAGGATGGACCGTTTCGACGACATACCCGAAACCGCGCTCGCCTGGCATCGCGCGGGCAAGGGTGCGGCGCTGGCAACCGTGGTCGAGACCTGGGGCAGCGCGCCGCGCCGGGTGGGCAGCCAGCTGGCGATTTCCGGCGAGGGCGAGATCGCCGGCTCGGTCTCGGGCGGCTGCGTCGAGGGCGCGGTGGTGGCCGAGGCGCTGGATGCGATCGAGGCGGGGCGGCAGGTGATGCTGGAATACGGCGTCAGCGACGGAGATGCCTTTGCCGTGGGCCTGGCCTGCGGCGGCACGATCCGGGTGTTGGTCGAGCCGGTGGGCCGCGTCCTGCCCGAGGAATTGCTGGCCGACCTGGTGCTGGCGCGCGAGGGCCGCGTGCCGGTGGCCTATGTGACCGGGCCGGGCGGGCGCAGGCTGGAGCGCGAGGGGCATGGCGAGCGGTTCCGCATGGACCGCTCCGGCTTCGACGAGGATGGCGAGACATTCGTCGCCATCCACAACCCGCCCCTGCGCCTGATCGTGGTGGGCGCGGTGCATATCGCGCAGGCGCTGGTGCCGATGGCGCGGATCGCGGGCTACGATCCGGTGCTGATCGACCCGCGCGAGAGCTTTGCCAGCGCGGCGCGGTTTCCCGGCGAGACGGTGCTCGACGACTGGCCCGACGAGGCGCTGCGCGGGCTGGGGCTCGACGGGCGCACGGCGCTGGTGCTGCTGACCCATGATCCCAAGCTGGACGATCCCGCGCTTGCCGAGGCGCTGCGCTCGGGGGTGTTCTACATCGGCGCGCTGGGATCGGCCCGGACCCACGCCAAGCGGGTGGCGCGGCTTGCCGCGGCGGGGGTCTCGGAGGCCGAGATCGCGCGCATTCACGGGCCCGTCGGTCTCGATATCGGGGCGGCGGGGCCGTCGGAGATCGCGGTCAGCATCCTCGCCGAGATGACGCGGGTGCTGAGGAAAGGCGCATGAAATTCGGCCCGGTGCCGCTGGCGCAGGCCGAGGGCGCGATCCTTGCCCATTCCGAGCGGGTGGCGGCGGGCCGTCTGCGCAAGGGCGCGGTGCTGGGCGCGGACGAGATCGCGGCGCTGGCGGCTGCGGGCTATGACCGCGTGACGGTCGCGCGGCTGGAGGCGGGCGATCTGCACGAGGACGCGGCCGCCGAGGCGCTGGCTCGTGCGCTGCACGGCGGCGCGGAGGGGATCGCGCTCGGCACGCCGTTCACGGGCCGGGTGAACCTGCTGGCGGAGGTGCCGGGCGTGGTCTGCCTCGACGTCGCGGCCATCGACGCCGCCAACGCGGCCGATCCGATGATCACCGTGGCCACGGTGCCCGACCATCACCAGATCCGCGCGGGCGGGATGATCGCCACGGTCAAGATCATCTCCTACGGGGTGCCGCGCGCGGCGGTGGAGGCCGCGTGCGGGGCTGCGCGCGGCGCGGTGCGGCTGGCCACGGCGCGCCATGCCACCGCCAGCCTGATCGTGACCGAGGTGCCGGGCGGGCCGGGGCAGAAGGGGATCGAGGCGATCGAGGCGCGGGTCACGGCGCTGGGGATGGCGATGGCCGGGGTCGAGACCTGCGCCCATGACGAGGGCGCGCTGGCGCGGGCCATTGCCGGGGCCACGGGCGGGATCGTGCTGATCCTCACCGCCTCGGCCACCTCGGACGCGCAGGACACCGCGCCTCAGGCGCTCAGGCGCGCAGGCGGGCGGCTCGTGCGATTCGGGCTGCCGGTCGATCCGGGCAACCTGCTGTTTCTGGGCGAGATCGGCGCGCGGCCGGTGATCGGCTTGCCGGGCAGCGCGCGCTCGCCGGTCCTGCACGGCGCCGACTGGGTGCTTGCGCGGGTGGCCTGCGGGCTGCCCTGCGGGCCCGCCGAGATCGCGGCGATGGGGGTGGGCGGGCTGCTCAAGGAAATCCCGACCCGCCCGCAGCCGCGCCGCGGCCCGCGCGGCTGAGTGCCCCCCCCGGCACGCGGCTCGCTGCGCGCGGCTCAACTAACGTTTGAGTTTTCCGGAACGCGCGTTAGGCTCTGCCCGGGAAGCGAGACGAAGAGCAACCGGGAGGAGCCAATGCCAGAGGTCAGCATGACCGTGAACGGCAAGCCGGCGAAGGGCCAGATCGAGGGCCGCACGCTGCTTGTGGATTTCATCAGAGAGAATCTCGGCCTGACGGGCACGCATGTGGGCTGCGACACCAGCCAGTGCGGGGCCTGCGTGGTGCATGTGGACGGCCGCGCGGTCAAGGCCTGCACGATGTTCGCCGCCGAGGCCGAGGGGGCCGAGGTCCGCACCATCGAGGGCATGGCAGGGACCGACGGCACGATGCATCCCATCCAGCAGGCGTTCCGGGATCACCACGGTCTGCAATGCGGATTCTGCACGCCGGGCATGGTGATGTCGGCGGCGGCGCTGCTGGCCGAGAACCCGACGCCCACCGAGGCGGAGGTGCGCGACTATCTCGAGGGCAATATCTGCCGCTGCACCGGCTATCACAATATCGTCAAGGCGATCCTTGCCGCCTCGGGGCAGGATGTGAGCCGGATCGCGGCGGAGTAGGCGGACAGGAGGGGGGCGCTGCCCCCGCGCCTGCGGCGCTCCCCCGGAGTATTTCGGGAACGATGAAGCGACGCGGGCTTGATGGGGGCGACCCCGGACCATTCAGGGAGGTCAAGACATGCCGAAGGACGGAGGCATCGGCGCCAGCACCAAGCGGCGCGAGGACGTGCGGTTTCTGACCGGCACGGGGAACTATACCGACGACATCAACCTGCGCGGCCAGGCCTATGTGCATTTCCTGCGCTCGGACGTGGCGCACGGGGTGCTCAGGTCGGTCGATACCGCCGAGGCGGCGGCGATGCCCGGCGTGCTGCGCATCTTTACCGGCGCGGATTTCGCCGAGATCGGCGGGCTGCCCTGCGGCTGGCAGGTGACGGATCGTTTCGGCCAGCCGATGCAGGAACCCAAGCACCCGGTGCTGGCCCATGGCAAGGTGCGCCACGTGGGCGATCCCATCGCCGCGGTGGTGGCCGAGACCCGCGAGCAGGCGCGCGACGCCGCCGAGGCCATCGGTCTGGACATCGAGGAACTGCCCGCCGTGGTGGACATGAAGGCCGCGCTTGAGGAGGGCGCGCCCAAGGTGCATGACGATCTCACCTCGAACCTGTGCTACGACTGGGGCTTCGTCGAGGAGAACAAGGCGGCGGTGGACGAGGCGTTCGGCAAGGCCGCGCATGTCACGACGCTGGACCTGGTCAACAACCGGCTGATCGCCAACCCGATGGAGCCGCGCGTGGCGGTGGGCGACTACAACCGCGCCAGCGACGAATCGACCCTCTACACCACCAGCCAGAACCCGCATGTGATCCGGCTTCTGATGGGGGCCTTCGTGCTGGGCATTCCCGAGCACAAGCTGCGCGTGGTGGCGCCCGATGTGGGCGGGGGCTTCGGCTCGAAGATCTACCATTATGCCGAGGAGGCGTTCTGCACCTTCGCGGCCCGCGCGCTCAACCGTCCGGTCAAGTGGACCTCGACGCGCGGCGAGGCGTTCATGTCGGACGCGCATGGGCGCGACCACGTGACGAGGATCGAACTGGCGCTCGATGCCGACAACAATTTCACCGCCATCCGCACCGAGACCCATGCCAACATGGGGGCGTATCTGTCGACCTTCGCGCCGTCGATCCCCACCTGGCTGCACGGCACGTTGATGGCCGGGAACTACCGCACGCCACTCATCTACGTGAACGTCAAGGCGGTGTTCACCAATACCGTGCCGGTCGATGCCTATCGCGGCGCGGGGCGGCCCGAGGCCACGTTCCAGCTGGAGCGGGTGATCGACAAGGCGGCGCGCGAACTGGGCGTCGATCCGATCGCGCTGCGGCGGCAGAATTTCGTCACCGAGTTTCCCTATGCCACGCCGGTCGCGGTGGAGTACGACACCGGCGATTACAACGCCACCATGGACAAGCTTGAGGAGATCGCCGATCTTGCGGGCTTCGAGGCGCGCCGCAAGGAAAGCGCGGCGAAGGGCCGCCTGCGGGGGCTGGGCGTCAATTGCTACATCGAGGCCTGCGGCATCGCGCCGTCGAACCTGGTGGGGCAGCTTGGCGCGCGCGCGGGCCTCTACGAGAGCGCGACGGTGCGGGTGAACGCCACCGGGGGCCTCGTGGTGATGACCGGCTCGCATTCGCACGGGCAGGGGCACGAGACCTCGTTCGCGCAGGTGGTGGCCGAGATGATCGGCATCGACGCGGACCAGGTCGAGATCGTGCATGGCGACACCGCCCGCGCGCCGATGGGCATGGGCACCTACGGCTCGCGCAGCCTTGCGGTCGGCGGGTCGGCGATGGTGCGCGCCACCGAGAAGATCATCAACAAGGCGCGCAGGATCGCGGCCCATCTGATGGAGGCCTCGGAGGGCGATATCGAGCTCAAGGACGGGCAGTTCACCGTCGCGGGCACCGACAAGTCGGTGGCCTGGGGCGATGTCACGCTGGCCGCCTACGTGCCGCACAACTACCCGCTCGAGGATATCGAGCCGGGGCTGGAGGAGACCGCGTTCTACGACCCGGCCAACTTCACCTACCCGGCGGGGGCCTATGCCTGCGAGGTCGAGGTCGATCCCGAGACCGGCCGCGTCACAATCGAGCGGTTTGCCGCCGCCGACGATTTCGGCAACGTGGTCAACCCGATGATCGTGTCGGGCCAGGTGCATGGCGGGATCGCGCAGGGCATCGGGCAGGCGTTGCTGGAGGGCTGCGCCTATGACGAGAACGGCCAGCTTCTGACCGGCAGCTACATGGATTACGCCATGCCGCGCGCCGATGACGTGCCGTTCTACCGGGTCGATCATTCCTGCCAGACCCCCTGCACCCACAACCCGCTGGGCGTGAAGGGATGCGGCGAGGCGGGGGCCATCGGCAGCCC
>CAJXKX010000156.1 GCA_913055965.1 uncultured Roseovarius sp. | reverse complement strand
GCCGGTGCCGCTGCTCAAGCTCGATACCGAGGGGGGCATCCTGCTGTCGAACCGGCCCGCGCGCGCACTTCTGGGGCGCGAGACGGCGGGCGGGCTGCGGCTGGGCGACATGCTCGAGGGGCTGGGCCGCCCGGTGGCCGAATGGATCGCCGATGCGGCCGCCGGGCGCGGCACGGTGCGGCCGGAATTCCTGCGCGTGCGGCGGGACGACGGGGGCGAGACCTTCGTCCAGGTGGCGCTCAACCCTGCCCGCGACGGCGACGAGACGGTGCTGATCGCCGTCATGACCGATGCCACCGAGCTCAAATCCCTGCAGTCGCAATTCGTCCAGAGCCAGAAGATGCAGGCGATCGGGCAGCTTGCCGGGGGGATCGCGCACGATTTCAACAATTTGCTCACCGCGATCACCGGGCATTGCGACCTGATTCTCTTGCGTCACGATCCCGACGACCAGGATTATGCCGATCTGACCCAGATCACCCAGAACGCCAATCGCGCCGCCGCGCTGGTCAGCCAGCTGCTGGCCTATTCGCGCAAGCAGACCATGCACCCGCGCATCCTCGATCTGCGCGACACGCTCTCCGACCTCACCCATCTGCTCGACCGGCTCGTCGGGGAGCGGATCACGCTCACCCTCAGCCACGAACCCGGTCTCGACGCGATACGCGCCGACAAGCGGCAGATCGAGCAGGTGATCATGAACCTCGTGGTCAATTCCCGGGATGCCATGCCCGATGGCGGCCGAATCCGCATCGTCACCGGCAACGTGACCCTCGAGACGGCGCTGCGCCGGGATCGCGCCGTGGTTGCGCCCGGGCGCTACGTCTCGGTCGAGGTGATCGACGAGGGCACGGGCATCGCGCCCGATACGCTCGACAAGGTGTTCGAGCCGTTCTTTACCACCAAGCGCACCGGTCAGGGCACCGGTCTGGGGTTGTCCACGGTCTATGGTATCGTCAAGCAGACCGGAGGATTCATCTTCGCCGACAGCGCCCTGGGGGAGGGGACGACCTTTCGCCTGCTGTTTCCCGCGCATGCCCATCGAGCGGCTGCACCGCCGGTGGCGGGCGCGGCCCCGTCCGCCACCGCGCGCGGCCGGGGCACGGTGCTTCTGGTGGAGGACGAGGTGCCGGTCCGCGCCTTCGCGAGCCGGGCGCTGCAGCTTCGCGGATACAGCGTGATCGAGGCGGGCTCGGCCGAGGAGGCGCTCGAGGTCCTGGGCGATCCGGCGCTCTCGGTGGACGTGTTCGTCACCGATGTCGTGATGCCCGGTCTCGATGGCCCGGGCTGGGTGCAGCAGGCGCTGGCGGACCGCCCCGAGGTGCCGGTGGTGTTCGTGTCGGGCTATGCCGAAGAGACCTTCGGGGACGTGCAGTCGCGCATCGCGCGGTCGGTCTTTCTGCCCAAGCCGTTCTCGCTCGACGAACTGGTCGAGACGGTGCACCGGCTGGCACCGGGCCGGGACGCCGGAGCGCGCGGGGCGGGCGCGGCGGATCAGGTGCCGGGTGGTGCAGGCGGCGCGGGCGGCGTGTAGCGCCCGTCCGGGCCGATGCCGTCATAGAGTGCGAAATCCGCCGCATGCTTGCGCAGCAGGCGCGCGCGGACCGGCTCGGACAGCTCGAGCGCGAGCGCGGGCGAGCGGTTGCGGATCCGGGTTTCGACCGAAACGCCGAGCCGCGCCTCGAGAAACCGGCGAAAGCCCTCCTGATCCTCGTAGCGGAACAGGTGGGTGACGCGGGTGCCGTTGCGTTGCGGCTCGAGAAACTTGGCCTGGCTGCCGACCCGGGCGAAGGCCGGCGGATCGCCGCGGCAATAGGCCGCGACGAAGGCATCGAAGCTCAGGCCGAGCGTGCTGTTGGCATGGCCTGCAAGCGCGTCGCGGCGGCGATACCGGTACCAGCTCCCCAACCAGTCGACGGGCGCCCGCATCACCGCGACCACCGCCGTGTCGTGTCCGACGAAGCGCTCGACCATCGGCCGGAAGAAGCGGTTGTAGCGGAAGACCGGCGCGTGCTTGAGGTCGGGGGGCGCGCGCACGACCATCGAGGCATGGGGTGCGAGCGCGTCCTCGTAGGCGGTGCTTCCGGTCTTGGGAACCGACAGAAGAACGAGTTTCTGACGAGAAAAAACAAGCAATTCCGCAGCCTTCCGACCCTGGGCCCGCGCTGCCCCGCAACCGTAAACCAAAGCTTAACCTCTTGCGGGCAGGCTGTCATCACCAAGATTCCCCCTTGTCATGACGCGCGTTTTGCCGCAAGACTGGGTGGAACAATACGGGAACACAGGTGGGCATTGCCGCCCTCCGCAGCGTGTGAAATAACGGAGCAGAGCAATGGCAACGGCAGACCTTCTTTCGATGGACAACAAGCGTATGGCGGACAAGCAGAAGGCGCTCGACAGCGCGCTGGCGCAGATCGAACGGCAATTCGGCAAGGGCTCGATCATGAAGATGGGCGGCGACAACCCCGTCGCCGATATCGAGGCCACCTCCACCGGCTCGATCGGCCTCGACATCGCGCTCGGCATCGGCGGGATACCGAAGGGCCGTGTGGTGGAGATCTACGGGCCCGAAAGCTCGGGCAAGACCACGCTCACGCTGCATTGCGTCGCCGAGGAGCAGAAGAAGGGCGGGGTCTGCGCCTTCGTCGATGCCGAGCACGCGCTCGACCCGGTCTATGCCCGCAAGCTCGGCGTCGATCTGGATGAATTGCTGATCTCGCAGCCCGATACCGGCGAGCAGGCGCTCGAGATCGTCGACACGCTGGTGCGCTCGGGCGCGGTCAGCCTGATCGTCGTCGATTCGGTCGCGGCACTCACGCCCAAGTCCGAACTCGAGGGCGAGATGGGCGACAGCAGCGTGGGCGTGCATGCGCGGCTCATGAGCCAGGCCATGCGCAAGCTAACCGGCTCGATCAGCCGCACGAAATGCACGGTGATCTTCATCAACCAGATCCGCATGAAGATCGGCGTCATGTTCGGCAGCCCGGAGACGACGACCGGCGGCAATGCGCTCAAGTTCTACAGCTCGGTGCGACTCGACATCCGCCGGATCGGCTCGATCAAGGACCGCGACGAGGTGGTCGGCAATTCCACCCGGGTCAAGGTGGTCAAGAACAAGGTCGCGCCGCCCTTCAAGCAGGTCGAGTTCGACATCATGTATGGCGAGGGCATCTCGAAGACAGGCGAATTGCTCGACATGGGCGTGAAGGCCGGCATCGTCGACAAGTCGGGCAGCTGGTTCAGCTATGGCGACGAGCGCATCGGCCAGGGCCGCGAGAATGCCAAGACCTTCCTGAGGGAGAATCCGCAGGTCGCGTTGCAGATCGAGGACGCGATCCGTGCCGCGCACGGGCTCGATTTCGATGGTGCCGCGGCGGACGGATCCGGGTCGGTGGTGGAGGGCTGAGCCGCGGGCAGGCGGTGCCCGGCTTTGGGCTGTGGACAGAGGCGGCGCTGACAGCTACATCGGCACGAACGTCCCGTCACAGAAGCCGGAAGCCGCACAGCCATGCCCACGCTCAACGAGATTCGCAGCGCATTCCTCGATTTCTTCGAACGCAACGATCATCGCGTCGTCGAAAGCTCGCCTCTTGTGCCGCGCAACGACCCGACGCTGATGTTCACCAATTCCGGGATGGTGCAGTTCAAGAACTGTTTCACCGGGGTCGAACATCGCGACTACAGCCGCGCGGCGACCAGCCAGAAATGCGTGCGCGCGGGCGGCAAGCACAACGATCTCGACAACGTGGGGTATACCGCGCGGCACCATACCTTCTTCGAGATGCTGGGGAATTTCAGCTTCGGCGACTACTTCAAGGAGCAGGCGATCCCCTTTGCCTGGGACCTGCTGACCCGCGATTTCGGGATCGACAAGTCAAGGCTTCTGGTGACGGTTTATCATACCGATGACGAGGCGGCCGCGATCTGGAAGAAGTACGCGGGCCTGCCCGACGAGCGCATCATCCGCATCGCGACCGACGACAATTTCTGGTCGATGGGCCCGACCGGCCCCTGCGGCCCGTGCACCGAGATATTCTACGATCACGGCCCCGAGGTCTGGGGCGGCCCGCCGGGCAGCGCGGACGAGGATGGCGACCGCTTCATCGAGATCTGGAACCTCGTCTTCATGCAGAACGAGCGCTTCGAGGATGGCACGATGCGCCCGCTCGACATGCAGTCGATCGATACCGGCATGGGGCTCGAACGGATCGGCGCGCTGTTGCAGGGCAAGCACGACAATTACGATACCGACCTGATGCGCAGCCTGATCGAGGCGAGCGCGCACGCGACGAGCGCCGATCCGGACGGGCCGGGGCGCGTGCATCACCGGGTGATCGCCGACCACCTGCGCTCGACCGCGTTCCTGATCGCCGACGGCGTGATGCCCTCGAACGAGGGGCGCGGCTACGTGCTGCGCCGGATCATGCGGCGCGCGATGCGCCATGCCCACATGCTGGGCGCGAAGGACCCGGTGATGCACCGGCTGGTGCCCGCGCTGGTGGGGCAGATGGGGCAGGCGTTCCCGGAACTTGGGCGCGCGCAGGCGCTCATCACCGAGACGCTGCGCCTCGAGGAGACCCGGTTCCGCCAGACGCTGGATCGGGGGCTGCGGCTTCTGGAGGATGAGCTGGGCCAGTTGCCCGAGGGCGCGGCGCTGCCCGGCACGGCGGCATTCCGGCTCTACGACACGTTCGGCTTCCCGCTCGATCTCACGCAGGACGCGCTGCGCGAAAAGGGCCGGGCGGTCGATCTCGAGGGGTTCGAGGCAGCGATGGCCGAGCAGAAGGCCAAGGCGCGCGCCGCCTGGGCCGGATCGGGCGAGACCGCGGACCAGCAGGTCTGGTACGACATCGCCGAAACCCACGGCACGACCGAGTTCCTGGGCTACGAGACCGAGCGCGCCGAGGGGCGGATCGTGGCGCTGGTGGCCGAGGGGCAGGAGACGGCACAGGCGGCCCAAGGCACCCGGGTGCAGATCGTTCTCAACCAGACGCCGTTCTATGCCGAGGCCGGCGGGCAGGTCGGCGACAGCGGCGTGATCGAGACCGCAAGCGGGCGTGCCCGCGTCAGCGATTGCCGCAAGGTGGCGGGCGTGTTCGTGCACGTGGCCGAGGTCGAGCAGGGCGACATCCGGTCGGGCGAGGCCGCGCGGCTCGAGGTCGATCACGACCGCCGCGGCACCATCCGCGCCAATCACTCGGCCACGCATCTGCTGCACGAGGCGCTGCGGCGCGCGCTCGGCGATCACGTGGCGCAGCGCGGCAGCCTCAACGCGCCGGACCGGCTGCGGTTCGACTTCTCGCATGCCAAGGCGCTCGACCAGGCGGAAATCGACCGCGTCGAGGCCGAGGTCAACGCCTATATCCGCCAGAACAGCCCGGTCGAGACACGGATCATGACGCCCGACGATGCCCGCGCGATCGGCGCGCAGGCGCTGTTCGGCGAGAAATACGGCGAGGAGGTGCGCGTCGTCTCGATGGGCCGGCAGGAGGGCTCGGGCAAGGGCACCGACGGTGCGACCTATTCCATCGAGCTGTGCGGCGGCACCCATGTGCGCCGCACCGGTGATATCGGCACCTTTGCCATCATCGGCGAGGGCGCGTCGAGCGCGGGCGTGCGCCGCGTCGAGGCGCTGACCGGGGCGGCGGCGTTCGACTACCTGAACGCGCGCAGTGCCGGGCTCTCGGCCGTGGCGGGCGAGCTCAAGGCGCGGGCCGAGGACGTGC
>CAJXKX010000155.1 GCA_913055965.1 uncultured Roseovarius sp. | reverse complement strand
CATTGCGCCGCGATCCTCGCGCAGGACGACACCGACCCCAGGACGGGCAAGCGCATCGTCATGGCCCATCCCGCCTATGATCAGTGCATCAAGGCCAGCCACATCTTCAACCTGCTCGACGCGCGCGGCGTCATCTCGGTGACCGAACGGCAGGCCTATATCGGCCGCGTGCGGGCGCTGGCCCGGATGTGCGCCGACGCCTTCGTGCGCACCGGGGCGGGGGGGCAGGCGGCCTGATGGGCAAGGTTCTCAGCATCGCGATTCTCGCCGCCGCCCTGATCGCGGGCGTGGCGCTCTATTACCTTCAGGTCTATCACTTCTACGACGAGGTCCGCCCGGTCTCGGAGGGCGGCACGGTGGAGATGCGGATCACCGTGGCCTCCGGCGAGACCCGCACCCTGCCGGTGCGCGATTTCGACGGGATCGACGCCGACAGCTCGCCCATCCGCTTCCGCGCCTGTTTCGAGACGGACCTGCCCCCCGAGGCGGGTCTCGTGCCCTACGAGCGGGCCGAGCCGCTCAACGCGCCCGGCTGGTTCGACTGTTTCGACGCGCAGGCCATCGGGGCCGCGCTGCAGGAGGGCACCGCCCGTGCATACCTGTCCGAGGCGCACATCACCTATGGCATAGATCGGGTGATCGCCGTCTATCCCGACGGGCGCGCCTTTGCCTGGCACCAGATCAACCGCTGCGGCGAGGTCGTTTTCGACGGCCAACCCGCCCCCGACGACTGCCCCGAACCGCCGCAAGGATACTGATCCCCATGCCCGACCTGCTGATCGAACTGTTTTCCGAGGAAATCCCCGCGCGCATGCAGGCCCGCGCCGCGGACGACCTCAGGCGGCTGATGACCGATGCGCTTGTCGAGGCGGGGCTGACCTATGCGGGCGCGCGCGCGTTCTCCACGCCGCGGCGGCTGACGCTGTCGGTGCACGGGCTGCCGGCAGAGAGCCCCACCACGCGAGAGGAGCGCAAGGGCCCGCGCGTCGATGCGCCGGAAAAGGCCATCGAGGGGTTCTGTCGCGGCGCGGGCGTGGCGCGCGAGGATCTGGAAATCCGCGACGAGAAAAAGGGGCAGGTCTGGTTCGCCACCATCACCCGCCCCGGACGCCCCGCCGCCGAGATCGTGGCCGGGGAACTGGAGCGGATCATCCGCCACTTCCCGTGGCCCAAATCCATGCGCTGGGGCGCGGGCAGCCTGCGCTGGGTGCGGCCCCTCCATGCGATCCTGTGCATCCTCACCGATGACGAGGGCGAGCGCCAGGTGGTCGAAATGGAGGTGGACGGCATCCGCGCGGGCGCTGCGACACGCGGCCATCGTTTCATGGTGCCAGAGCCTTTTTCTGTCGCGTCTTTCGATGATTACGAGGCAAAGTTGAAGCGCGCCCGCGTGGTGCTCGATGCAGGGGAACGGCAGGCGGCGATCTGGCAGGAGGCCACCAATCAGGCTTTCGCCGCGGGTCTCGAGGTGGTCGAGGATCGCGGGCTTCTGTCCGAGGTCGCGGGGCTGGTGGAATGGCCCGTGGTGCTGATGGGCCGGATCGACGAGGCGTTTCTCGGTCTGCCGCCCGAGGTGCTGCAGACCTCGATGAAGGAGCACCAGAAGTTCTTTTCGGTGAAGAACCCCAAGACGGGGCGGATCGAGCGTTTCGTCACCGTCGCCAATGTCGAGACAGCGGACCATGGCGCGACCATTCTGGCGGGCAATCAGAAGGTGCTGGCGGCGCGGCTTTCGGACGCGAAATTCTTCTGGGAGAATGACCTGCGCACGGTGCGGGAAAAGGGCCTCGAAGGCATGGCCGAAGGGCTGGCGAGCGTCACCTTCCACAACAAGCTGGGGTCACAGGCGGATCGCGTCGAGCGCATCGCGGCGCTGGCGCGCGAGATCGCCCCGTTGGTGGGCGCGGAGGCCGATCTGGCTGAACGGGCGGCAAAGGTGGCCAAGGCCGATCTGCAATCCGAGATGGTGGGGGAGTTCCCCGAATTGCAGGGGCTGATGGGGCGGTATTACGCCGAGGCCCAGGGCCTGCGTGCAGAGGTGGCGGCGGCCTGTGAAGAGCATTATTCGCCGCTGGGGCCGGGCGACGCCGTGCCCTCCGCGCCCGTGTCCGTGGCCGTGGCGCTGGCGGACAAGATCGACACGCTGACGGGGTTCTGGGCGATTGACGAGAAGCCTACGGGGTCGAAAGACCCCTACGCGCTGCGCCGCGCGGCATTGGGGGTGATCCGGATTGCGATGGACGGCAATCACCGCCTGCCGCTCGATCGCTTCATCGACGCGCAACTCCTGCGCCAAAAGATCACGCTCAACCGCCACGAGGCCAGCGGCGACGAGATCGACACGCTGGAAGAAATCCTTGACGAGATCGCGCATCGTGGCGTGTTCGGGGCGGCGTTCCGTGCGGTCCTCGACCGGCTTCACGCGCGCGACGGGGCCCCGGACACCGCCAATGGCAGCCTGATCCACAAGGTCGGAGAGATCATGCCCGACCTGAGCGACGACCTCCTCGCCTTCCTCCACGACCGCCTCAAGGTCCACCTGCGTGACGAGGGTCTCCGCCATGACGTGATCGACGCCTGCCTTGCGATGCCGGGCAATGACGACCTCACGCTCTTGGTGCATCGCGCCCGCGCGCTCGGGGCGTTTCTGAGCACGGAGGATGGCGAGAACCTGTTGCAGGGGTTCAAGCGGGCCAACAACATCCTGCGGCAGGCCGAGGAAAAGGACGGGGTCGAATACTCCTTCGGTGCGGATGTGAAATTCGCCGAGACCGACGAGGAACGCGCGCTCTTCGCCGCGCTCGACACGGCAGAGCCGCGGATCGCCGCCGCGCTCGAGGCCGAGGATTTCGCCGCCGCCATGACCGCCATGGCCGCCCTGCGCGCGCCCATCGACGCGTTCTTTGACGCGGTGCAGGTCAACGTGGACGCCGCCGTGATCCGCCGCAACCGCCTCAACCTGCTGAGCCGCATCCGCCATATCTGCCTGCAAGCCGCCGACCTCACCCGCGTCGAGGGGTAGGGCCGGCGGCTGCCGGGATCGGTCAGCGGGCGACGTTCGGTGCCTGATGCCGAGGCGCGCGGTCAGGCTGCCGCAACGCTCCGCCGCGCGCGCCCGACCGCGTCGGGTCGAGACCGCCCCCGCCGATCAGACCGACAGCCGCGCCCCGTGCGCGCCGCGCTCGCGGTAGGGGGTGGTCTGGTAATGCGCGCGGTAGCATTTCGAGAAATGCGACGGCGAGGCGAAGCCGCAGGCGAGCGCCACGTTGATCACGGTCATGTCGGTCTGCATCAGCAGGTTGCGCGCCTTCTGCAGGCGCAGTTCCATGTAGTAGCGCTTGGGGCTGCGGCTGAGATAGCGGCGAAACAGGCGCTCGAGCTGGCGGGTGGACATGCCCACCTCGCGGGCCAGAACCGAGGGGCTGATCGGCTCCTCGATATTGCTTTCCATCATCTGGATCACCTGGCTCAGCTTGGGGTGGCGCACGCCGATGCGGGTGGGCACCGACAGGCGCTGCGTGTCCTGGTCGGTGCGGATCGAGGAATAGATCTGCTGGTCGGCCACGGCATTGGCAAGCTTTTCGCCGTGCTCGGCGGCGATGAGGCTGAGCATGAGGTCGATCGAGGCGGTGCCGCCCGCCGTGGTCATGCGGTTGCCGTCGATCATGAAGATCGACTTGGTGAGCGTCACCTCCTCGAATTCCTCGAGAAAGGCGTCGTGGTTTTCCCAGTGGATCGTGGCGCGCCGCCCGTCGAGCAGGCCCGCGCGCGCCATCACCCAGGACGCGGTGCACAACCCGCCGATGCGCAGGCCCCGGCGGGCCTCGCGGCGCAGCCAGTTGAGCATCTTGCGCGTCGCGGTCTTCTGCACGTCGATCCCGCCGCACAGGATCAGCACATCCTCGCGCCGGAGTTCGGAGAGCGGGAAATCGACATGGAACCGCACCCCGTTGGAGCAGGTCACGACATCGTCGGTATCCCCGGTCAGCGCCCAGGTATATAGTTCGGCCCCCGCCATGCGGTTGGCGATGCGCAGGCATTCCAGCGCCCCCGCGAAGCTCAGGAGCGTGAACTGGTCGAGCAGCACGAACACGAAGCGCGACGGCACCCTTGGCACATCCACCTTCACGGTCACGGCATCCGACATGGGCCTCTCTCCCTCGGCTCTTTCCCGGCCACTGTCACCAAAACGTTGTGATTCACAAGACGAACACGCGCATTCGTGTCGCATTTTGACCGGATTCCGCGGCTGGTCTCCGCGCGCGGGGTCGATTATAGAGAGATGCGACCGAATGAGAAAGCGGAGACCCGAGATGACGGAATGGCAGAAAACCGGCTGGCGCGCGAAAGAGCGGGTGCAGATGCCGGATTATCCCGATGCCGAGGCGCTGGCCCGTGTCGAGGATCGTCTGCGCCAGTATCCGCCGCTGGTCTTTGCGGGCGAGGCGCGACGGCTCAAGCGTGCGCTGGGGGCCGCATCGCGCGGCGAGGCGTTCCTGCTGCAGGGCGGCGATTGCGCCGAGGCGTTCGACCAGTTCAGCGCGGATGCGATCCGCGACACGTTCAAGGTGATGCTGCAGATGGCGATGGTGCTGACCTACGGGGCAAAGGTGCCGGTGGTGAAGGTGGGCCGCATGGCCGGGCAATTCGCCAAGCCGCGCAGCGCGCCCAGCGAGGTGGTGGACGGGGTCGAACTGCCCAGCTACCGGGGCGACATCATCAACGAGCTGGCCTTCACCCCCGAGGCGCGCATCCCCAACCCCGAAAAGATGCTGCAGGCCTACACCCAGGCGGCGGCGACGCTGAACCTCTTGCGCGCCTTTTCAAAGGGCGGCTATGCCGACATGCACCAGGTGCATCAGTGGACCTTGGGATTCACCGAGAGCGAGAAGGCAGCGCAATACCGCGAGATGGCCAATCACATCGCCGATGCGCTTGATTTCATGACCGCGGCGGGGATCGACAGCGCGCAGGCGCATACGCTGCAGACGGTGGATTTCTACACCTCGCATGAGGGGCTCTTGCTGGAATACGAGGAGGCGCTGACGCGGCTCGATTCCACGTCCGGCAAATGGCTGGCGGGCTCGGGGCACATGCTGTGGATCGGCGACCGCACGCGGCAGCCCGATGGCGCGCATGTCGAATTCCTGCGCGGGGTGCAGAACCCGATCGGCCTCAAATGCGGCCCGACGATGACCTCGGACGATCTCAAGCGTCTGCTGGCCACGCTCAACCCCGAGAACGAGGCGGGGCGGCTTACGCTGATCGCGCGGTTCGGCGCGGGCAAGGTGGGCGAGAACCTGCCGCGCCTCATCCGCACGGTCGAGGAAGAAGGCGCGAAGGTGCTCTGGGTGTGCGATCCTATGCATGGCAACACGATCAAGTCGGCCACCGGCTACAAGACGCGGCCCTTCGACTCGGTGCTGCGCGAGGTGCAGGAATTCTTTGCCATCCACCGCGCCGAAGGCACCGTACCCGGCGGCGTGCATTTCGAGATGACCGGACAGGATGTGACCGAATGCACCGGCGGCATGCGCGCGGTAAGCGAGGAAAACCTGTCGGATCGCTACCACACGGCCTGCGATCCGCGCCTCAACGCCAGCCAGTCGCTCGAACTGGCCTTCCTCGTGGCCGAGGAACTGTCGAACCTGCGCGAAAGCCGTCAGGCGGCGCAGGCCGTCTGATCCGGCACCACGACCATCGAACCAACAAGGAAGGGGCCCATGTGGCCCCTTCATCGTTTCGCGATCATCTCGACC
>CAJXKX010000154.1 GCA_913055965.1 uncultured Roseovarius sp. | reverse complement strand
AGCTTGCGCCCCTCGTTGATCGTGCTGCCCCAGTCCGGGCTCTCGGGGCTGAGGCCGAGACCGAAGAAACCGAGGGTGCCGAGGAGGATCGTGGTGTAGCCGATGCGCAGGCAGAAATCGACGAGCAGCGGCCCGCGCACATTGGGCAGGATTTCCCACAGCATGATGTACCACGGCCCCTCGCCACGGGTCTGCGCGGCGGCGACATAGTCGCGCGTCTTGATGTCCATGGTCAGCCCCCGCACGATGCGGAACACGGTGGGCGAGTTGACGAACACGACGGCCACGAAGACCACCAGCAGGTTGGGCGGAAAGCCGATGAGCCCCAGCGGGTCGGCATTCCAGGCGATGCCCGCGTAGAGCCACAGCCCGATCACCAGCGTGATGCCCACATAGATGTTGCGCGTTTTCGGCTGGGTGTGAAAGCGCGAGTTCCACAACAGCACCAGGAACACGATGGGAAAGATGAAGAGCACGGCGGCCATGTAGACCGGGATGCCGGTCAGCACGATCTCGGGCGTGACCAGCAGGTAAAAGAGCAGGATCACCGGGAAGGCGAGAATGAGGTTGGCGAGGAAGGACAGGAACGTGTCGAGCCGCCCGCCATAGTAGCCCGCCGGCAGGCCGAGCGTGATCCCCACCATGAAGGCGAAGAGGCTGGCGAAGGGGGCGATCTTGATCACCTCCCAGGCGCCCACGACCATGCGGCTGAACACGTCGCGGCCCAGGTTGTCGCCGCCCAGCAGGTAATAGGGATAGGCGTCCGGTGCGACCTCGCCCATCAGCTTGGTGTAGGGCGTGCCGGGGACCTTGTTCTTCATCGAGGCCGATTGATCCAGCACGTCATGGGTGGTGATCATGTCGAAGGCGCCGCCGAGGATGCCGGTGAACACCCAGAACATCACGAGGCCGAAACCGACAATGCCGATGGGGCTGTCGAACAGCTTGCCATAAAGGCCGAGCCGCCGCTTGAAGGCGATGGAGAGGGCGAAGGTCGCGACGAGCGCGATCCAGACGGGCGTGAACTGCCCCAGGATGCGCAGGATGATTTCGCCCCAGCTCAGCAGGTCCATGGCAGCCTCCCGGCGGTTGTTCCCTGACGGCACCGCAGCGCGGCCGTCATGCTCCGGCCTGACCGGAGCATCTCTTGCCGCGTCCCGACCGTCTTTCGTGCTGTCATGCCCCGGCCTGACCGGGGCATCTCCAACCCGGTCGAGAGCCGCACGGGAGATTGTCCGGTCGAGCCGGACAATGACGCGGTCCTTGGGGCAATGCGGGCGCTCATGTCACGCTGATCCTCGGGTTGAGATAAACGTAACCGATATCGGAAATCAGTTGCGTCACCAGCACGACGATGACCGACACCACCGAGACGGCGAGCAAGAGTTCGATGTCGTTGTTGCTCGCGGCCTGCACCAGCGTCCAGCCGAAGCCCTTGTAGTTGAACAGCGTCTCGACGATCACCACCCCGTTCAAGAGCCACGGGAATTGCAGCATGATGACGGTGAAGGGCGCGATCAGGGCATTTCGCAGCGCGTGTTTCAGCACGATGTTGGGAAAGCTCACGCCCTTGAGCCGGGCGGTGCGGATATATTGGGCGGTCATCACCTCGGCCATGCTCGCCCGCGTCATCCGCGCGATATAGCCCATGCCGTAGAGGGCGATGGTCAGCACCGGCAGGAAGAAATTCTCGAATGTCGGGTTCTCCATCGCGCTCGTCGCCGTGCCCTTGAACCATTTCAGCCCCACGGCGGTGCTGGCGAAGACCGCGATGAACAGCACGCCCGAGACGTATTCGGGCGTCGCCGTGGTGGTGATCGCGAAGGTCGAGAGCGTGCGGTCGGTGCGCGAGCCCTCGCGCATCCCCGCCATCACGCCCAGGATGAGCGCCGAGGGCACCATCAGCAGCATCACCCACAGCATCAGCCGCCCGGTCAGCGCCAGCTTGTCGCCGACGATCCCGCTCACCTCGTCGCGGAACACGGTGGAATAGCCCCAGTCGCCCTGCAGGATGCCGCAGAAACGCGGCGCCTCGGCGGGGTCGCTGTCGGGCTCGATGCAGCGGCCGCGAATCGTGCCGTCCTCGGCCTCGGCGGTCCAGCCGGGCAGCACGCCCATCCATTGACCGTATTTCACCGGCAGCGGTTGCAGATAGCCGTTGCGGCCCAGATAGCTCGCCACCTCCTCGTCCGTCATGCGGAAATTGCCCTGCGTCTTGGCTAGCTTTTCCAGGTTCGGATAGAGATTCGTCAGGAAGAAGACGATGAAGGTCAGGCAGAGCGCCGTGAGCAGCATGACGCCCACGCGGCGCAGGATGAACTTGGCCATGTCACGCCCCCCTGTCGGCGCATTTTTGTCTTGCGACGCTATGCGAGGGGGGCGTTTCGGTCCAGTTCTATTTGCGGCAGGAATGTCCTGAAAACGACCCCGGCCCGCACATGGCGGGCCGGGGGATGGATCAGAGCAGCGACTCGGGGTGAACCGTCTCGATGCCCAGCGCCTCGCCGACGGCGGCGTAGGTAAGCTGGCCTGCATGCACGTTGAGGCCCGCCAGCAGGTGCGGGTCCTCGGCGCAGGCGCGCCGCCAGCCCTTGTCTGCAAGCGCCAGCATGAAGGGCATGGTGGCGTTGCCCAGCGCCAGCGTCGAGGTGCGGGCCACCGCGCCGGGCATGTTGGCCACGCAGTAATGCATGATCCCGTCCACCTCGTAGACCGGGTCGGCATGGGTGGTGGCGCGCGATGTCTCGAAGCAGCCGCCCTGGTCGATGGCCACATCGACCAGCACCGCGCCGGGCTTCATCATCGGGAACTGGTCGCGGCGCACCAGCTTGGGGGCTGCGGCACCGGGGATCAGCACCGCGCCGATCACCATATCGGCCATCGGCAGCAATTCCTCGAGCAGCCCGGCGGAGGAATAGCCGGTCTTGAACGTGCCGCCGAACACGTCGTCGAGATAGCGCAGGCGCGGCAGCGAGCGGTCGAGCACGGTCACGTCCGCGCCCATTCCGGCGGCGATGCGCGCGGCATGGGTGCCCACCACGCCGCCGCCGATCACGATCACGCGGGCGGGGCCCACACCCGGCACGCCGCCCATCAGCACGCCGCGCCCGCCATTGGCCTTTTGCAGGGTCCACGCGCCCATCTGCGGCGCGAGACGGCCCGCCACCTCGGACATCGGTGCCAGAAGCGGCAGCCCGCCCGAGCGGTCCGTCACCGTCTCATAGGCGATCGCCGTGCAGCCCGAGGCGAGCAGGTCGCGGGTCTGCGGCTCGTCGGGGGCGAGGTGGAGATAGGTGAAGAGAAGCTGCCCCTCGCGCAGCATCTTGCGCTCGACCGCCTGCGGCTCCTTGACCTTGACGATCATCTCGGCCTCGGCGAACACCTCTTCGGCGGTGGCGATGATGCGCGCGCCCGCGGCCTCGTAGGCGGCATCGTCGAAGCCCGCGCCGAGCCCGGCGCCCGATTGCACGATCACCTCGTGCCCGTGGGACACGGCCTCGCGCGCGGCGATGGGGGTCAGGCCGACGCGGAATTCCTGCGGCTTGATTTCGGTTGGGCAGCCGATCTTCATCTTGGGGTCTCCTCCTGAGGTTCGGGCGCGAGTGTGGCGCGGATCGCAAGCAAGGCGGTTGAAAATTCGCTCGCCTGAACGCGGATATTGTGAATATATTTCGAAAATCATCGCATTTCGGGGGAGGGCCTTGCGGCGATGGCACTGGACGACACGGACCGGCGGCTGTTGCGCGTGTTGCAGAAACGCGGGCGCATCTCGAATGCCGACCTCGCCGAAGCGGTGAACCTGTCGGCCTCGGCCTGTCACCGGCGGGTGCAGCGGCTGGAGGCGGAGGGCTATATCAAGGGCTATGTCGCCCTGCTCGACGCGCGGAAAATGGGCGTGCCCGCCGTCATCTTCGTCGAGATCACGCTGACCACTCAGGCCGACGAGGTGCTCGACGCGTTCGAGAAGGCGGTGGCGCGGGTGCCCGACGTGCTGGAATGCCACCTGACGGCGGGGGCGGCGGATTACGTGCTCAAGGTGGTGGCCGAGGATACCGAGGATTTCGCCCGCATCCACCGCCAATATCTCGCGCGGCTGCCGGGCGTGGCCAAGATGCAGTCGAGTTTCGCGCTGCGCACGGTGTTCTCGACCACGGCGCTGCCGGTCAGCGGCTGAGCCGCGCGCGGGTTGACCGCGCCGGGCGGGGCGAATACTGATCGAATTCGTCGGATTAACCCCGGAGCCCGTCCCCCGAGATGAGCGAGTCTTTCCTGCACCGCCTCGCATGGATCGTGGTGATCCTGTGCCTCGCGCCCATCGTGGCGGCGGCGCTGGCGGCCTTCGCGGGCGATCTGGAGACATGGCGCGAGGTGCTGTCGTCGGTGCTGCCGCGCTACACGGCCAACACGCTCAAGCTGGTGGCGATCGTGGCGGTGGGCACCGGCGTGATCGGCGCGGGAGCGGCGTGGCTGGTGACGGTCTACCGGTTTCCGGGCGTGCGCATCCTCGAGGTGACGCTGGCGCTGCCGCTCGCGTTTCCGGCCTATGTCATGGCCTATGCCTATACCCACATGCTGGATCATCCCGGCCCGGTGCAGACAGCGCTCAGGGCGGTGATGGGCTGGGGGCCGCGCGACTACTGGTTTCCCGAGATCCGCAGCCTCGGCGGCGCGGCGCTGATGCTGACCATCGTGCTCTATCCTTATGTCTACCTGCTGGCGCGGGCCTCGTTCCGGCAGCAATCGGCGAATGCCTTTCTCGTGGCGCGCACGCTGGGGCGCTCGCCCGCGCGGGCGTTCTGGCGGGTGGCGCTGCCGATGGCGCGGCCGGCCATCGCCGGCGGCGTGCTTCTGGCGATCATGGAGACGATCGCGGATTTCGGCACTGTGGCGTTCTTCAACGTGCAGACCTTCGCCACCGGCATCTACCAGGCGTGGTTCAGCCTCGGCGACCGGGCGGCGGCGGCGCAGCTGGCGCTGTGCCTGCTGGCCTTCGCGCTGCTGCTCGCGGGGCTGGAGCGGTCGAGCCGGGGCCGCGCGCAGACCGCCGGGCGCGGCGGCCGGTTCGAGACGATGGAGCGCCCGCGCCTGCGGGGCGCGGCGGCGGCGGGGGCGTTCGCCTTCTGTTTCCTGCCGGTGCTGCTGGGATTCGTGCTGCCGGTGGTGATGCTGGGGGTGATGGCGGTGGGCTCGGGGCAGGACCTTTTCGCGTCGCGCTACCTGGGCTTCATGTCGAATTCGCTGGTGCTGGCCTCGGTCGCCTCAGTGCTGACGGTGCTGGGCGCGGTGCTGGTGGGGTTCCGCGCGCGCACGCGTCCGGGGCGCGGCTCGCGCGCGCTGGTGGTGGGCGCGGGGCTGGGCTACGCGGTGCCGGGCGGCGTGATCGCGGTGGGGCTGATGGTGCCGATGGCGGCGTTCGACAACGCGCTCGACGCGGTGATGCGCGAGTATTTCGGCATCCGCACCGGCCTTCTGATCACAGGGTCGATCTGGCTGATGGTGATGGCCTATGTGGTGCGCTTCATGGCCGCCGCGCTCAACGCCTATGACAGCGGCATGGCCACCGTGCCGCATAACCTCGACGCGATCGGGCGGTCGCTGGGGCAGCCGGGGCCGGGCATCCTGCGGCGGGTCCACCTGCCGGTGGCGCGGACCTCGGTGCTGACGGCGCTGCTGATCGTGTTCGTGGACGTGATGAAGGAACTGCCCGCGACGCTGATCCTGCACCCGTTCAACTTCCAGACGCTGGCGGTGCAGGCGCACCGGCTGGCGTCGGACGAGCGGCTCGCAGAGGCG
>CAJXKX010000153.1 GCA_913055965.1 uncultured Roseovarius sp. | reverse complement strand
TTTGAACGCCCACCCGCGGTCGGGCGCTGCGCGGCTTCTCAAACGTTGCGCCTAATGGCAGGAACAGGCCAGTCCGGCCCTCACCGCGTCGGCACCGGCTCCTCGCCGCGATAATCGTAGAAGCCGCGCCCGGTCTTGCGTCCGAGCCAGCCCGCCTCGACATATTTCGTCAGCAGCGGGCAGGGCCGGTACTTGGTATCCGCCAGCCCGTCATGCAACACGTTCATGATCGCGAGGCAGGTATCGAGCCCGATGAAATCCGCCAGTTCCAGCGGCCCCATCGGGTGGTTGGCCCCCAGCTTCATCGACCGGTCGATCGAGCGCACGTTGCCCACCCCCTCGTAGAGCGTGTAGACCGCCTCGTTGATCATCGGCATCAGGATGCGGTTGACGATGAAGGCCGGGAAATCCTCGGCGCTCGCCGCCGTCTTGCCCAGCTTTTCCACCACGCCGAGGCAGGTGTCGAAGGTGGCCTTGTCGGTGGCGATGCCGCGAATGAGCTCGACCAACTGCATCACCGGCACCGGGTTCATGAAATGGAACCCCATGAATTTCTCGGGCCGGTCGGTGCGCGAGGCCAGCCGGGTGATCGAAATCGACGAGGTGTTGGAGGTCAGGATCGTGTGATCCGCCAGGTGCGGCAGCAGCGCATCGAAGATCTTCTGCTTGATCTCCTCGCGCTCGGTCGCCGATTCGATGATCAGGTCGCAGGCCCCGATCCGCTCCAGCGCCGTCTCTGGCAGGATCCGCCCGAGCGCCGCCTCCATCTCGGCCTCGCCGATCTTGCCGCGTCCGGCCTGTCGCTCCAGGTTGCGCCGGATCGTGGCCATCGCCTTTTCCAGGGCCTCGGCGCTGACATCGTTGAGCCTTACCTCGTAGCCCGCGAGCGCCATCACATGGGCGATTCCGTTGCCCATCTGGCCCGCGCCCACAACGCCCACTGTCCGGATGTCCATGCGCCCTGCCCTTTCCTCGCTGCACGCGCACAGCATAGGCCCCGGCGGGGACGCGCCGCAAGGGGAAGGGGCCGCTAAAATACGCCGCGAATTCGCGGTTTAGGGGATTGGAAAGACGAATCGCCGACGCTCGCCTCCGGGTGACTGGAAAACGGGTGGGACCGATGACCTATGAACGCTTGGGGCGGCCGCCCCACGAGGATCGCGCCGTGCGCTACGCGGGCTCGCGGCTGCAGTTTCGCGGGCCGCGCCGCGACCTCGCACAGGGATACGTGGCCTGCCTCGGCGGCACCGAGACCTGCGCGCATCACATCGCGCGCCCCTGGCCCGCGCTGAGCGAGGCGGCGCTCGGCCTGCCCTGCGTCAATCTCGGCCTGCCCAATGCCGGGCCGGACGTGCTCGCGGGCGATCCGGGGCTGCGGCGCATGGCACAGGGCGCGCGCGCGGTGGTGCTGCACCTGCCCGGCGCGACCAATCTCTCCAACCCGTTCTACCGGGTGCACCCGCGCCGCAACGACCGCTTCGTCGAGGCCGCGCCCGCGCTGCGCGCCCTCTACCCCGAGGTGGATTTCACCGAGTTCCACTTCACCCGCCACCTCCTGCACCGCCTCGCCGCGATCTCGCCCGCGCGCTTCGCGCGGCTGCGCGAGGGTCTGCAGCAGGCATGGGTCGGCCGCCTCGCGGGCCTCTTGCGCGACCTCGCGCCGCCGGTGGTGCTGCTGTGCATCGCGGGCCGCGCGCCGCAGGGCGACCCGGACGGCGCGGCCCTCGGCGCAGAGCCCGCCTTCGTCACCGATGCCATGTTCGCTGCGCTCGCCCCGCTCGCCGCCGCGACGGTGCGCACAGCGCCGCGCCACCACGCGCGCCCGTCCGCGCCGCCCGGCAGGATCGCCCCCCGGCCCGGGCTCCCGGCGCATCGCGCGGCGGCCGAGGCCCTCCACCCCATCCTGGCGCGGCTTCTCCAGCGCCGCGCGCCACCCGGCCCGCAGTAGCGCATGCTGCGTCTTCATGGCCCCAATACCCCGGGGGAGTCGCGCCGCAGGCGCGGCGGGGGCAGCGCCCCCTCAGCCCCGCTCCGCCGCCGCGCGCCGCAGACGGTCGTTGATCGCCCGACCAAGGCCGCGTTCGGGGATGGGGGCCACGGCGATCACCTCTGTCCCGGTCGCGTCGAGCGCGTGCAAGTGGTGAAAGAGGTTCGCCGCCGCCTCCACCAGATCGCCCGTCTCCGACAGGCTCAGATCGCCCGCCACCGCGCCGAAGCCCAAGAGCGCTTCGCCCGCGCGCCGCTCGGTGGCTCCGAGCCGCACCCGCGCCGCGGGCGCGTAATGCGAGCGCATCTGCCCCGGCGCGCTCAGCGCTCCGGCCTCGTCGCGGGCCGCCACGGGGGCGCCCAGCGCCGCCTCCAGCGCCTCGACGGGCACGCCGCCGGGGCGCAGCAGCACCGGGCCATCGGCCAGCCCGAGGATGGTCGATTCCACGCCCACCCCGCAGGCCCCGCCATCCACCACCGCTTCGATGCGCCCGCCCAGACCCTCCATCACATGCGCCGCGCGCGTCGGGCTGATCCGGCCCGAGGGATTGGCCGAGGGCGCGGCCAGCGGCCCGCCGAACTCCGCCAGCAGCGCGCGCGCCACCGGATGCGCGGGCACCCGCACCGCGAGCGTCGGCAACCCCGCCGTCACCAGCGGCGACAGCCCCGCGCCCGCGCGCAGCGGCAGCACCAGCGTCAGCGGCCCGGGCCAGAAGGCGCGCGCCACGCGCTCGGCGGCCTCCGGCCATTCGACATGGTCCCGCGCCCGCGCCGCGCTCTCGACATGCACGATCAGCGGGTTGAAGCGCGGCCGCCCCTTCGCCTCGAAGATACGCGCCACCGCCCGGTCGTCGCGCGCATCCGCGCCGAGGCCGTAGACCGTCTCGGTGGGCAGCGCCACCAGCCCGCCCGCGCGCCAGATCGCGGCGGCGCGTGCAAGACCCCGCGCATCCGCTTGCAATAGTTCGGTTGCATTTGGCATCTAGACCCTCTGACGCGGCGTTCCGCTTGCCGCCACGCTGTCACCGGCTAGGCTTGCCGACGATGGGGTGAATACCGCCCCCCGGCCCGCTTGCCAAGCCGCGCCGGCAGGATCGAAAGGAAGGCCCAGCATGCCCTATCGCGCCCCGGTCGAGGATTACCGCTTTCTGTTCGACCATGTGATCGGCCTCGACGAGGTGATCGCGACCGACCGTTTCTCGGAGGCCACGAGAGACGTGACCGACGCGATCCTCACCGAGGCGGGCCGCATGTGCGAGGAGGTGCTCAGCCCTCTCAACCGTGCAGGGGACACGCATCCCGCGCGGCTGGAGAACGGCATCGTGCGCACCAGCCCCGGTTTCGCCCAGGGCTACCGCGCCATCGCCGAGGGCGGCTGGATCGCGATCAGCGCGCATCCCGATCATGGCGGCATGGGCCTGCCGATGGCGCTTGCCACCGCCGTCAACGAGATGATGAGCGCCTCCTGCCTGTCGCTGCAACTCGCGCCGCTGATGACGCAAGGCCAGATCGAGGCGCTGGAGCATCACGCGAGCGACGCGCTCAAGGCGCTCTACCTGCCGAAACTGGTCAGCGGCGAATGGTCCGGCACCATGAACCTGACCGAATCGCAGGCCGGATCGGACGTGGGCGCGCTGCGCACCCGCGCCGAGCCCAATGGCGACGGCACCTATGCGATCACCGGGCAGAAGATCTACATCTCCTGGGGCGACAACGACATCACCGCGAATGTCTGCCACCTCGTGCTCGCCCGCCTGCCCGACGGCGTGCCCGGCACCAAGGGGATCAGCCTGTTCCTCGTGCCGAAATTCATTCCCGACGAAGACGGCAATCCCGGCGCGCGCAACGCGGTCACGGTCGTGAGCCTCGAGCACAAGATGGGGCTGCACGGCAGCCCCACCTGCGTGATGCAACACGACAGCGCCACCGGCTGGCTCGTGGGCGAGGCCCACGACGGCATGCGCGCCATGTTCACCATGATGAACAACGCCCGTCTCGGCGTCGGCGGTCAGGGCGTGGGCGTGGCCGAGGGGGCCTATCAGCACGCGCTGGCCTACGCGCAGGAGCGCAGGCAGGGCCGCACCCCGGTCGAGGGGGGCACGGGCGCGATCATCGACCACGCCAATGTGCGCCGGATGCTCGCCCAGATGCGCGCCGAGACCTTCGCCGCGCGCGGCATCGCGCTGGCCTGCGCCAAGGCCATCGACATGGAGACCGCGACCGGCAGCGATCACTGGCGCGCCCGCGCCGCCCTGCTCACGCCACTGGCCAAGGTCTGCGGCACCGAGACCGGGATCGCGGTGGCCAATACCGGCATCCAGCTTCACGGCGGCATGGGCTATATCGAAGAGACGGGCGCCGCGCAGTACCTGCGCGACGTGCGGGTGACGGCGATCTACGAGGGCACCAACGGCATCCAGGCGATGGACCTCGTGGGGCGCAAGCTCAGCGATGGCGGCGAGGCTGCGTTCGCGCTCATCGACGAGATAGAGACCCACGCCGAATCCGCGCGCGCCGCCCTGCCCGACCTCGCCGAACCGGTCTGGCAGGCCACCGAGAGCCTGCGCGAGGCGACCGACTGGATGCTCGCGCAATCCGACATGACCCAGCGCTTCGCCGGGGCCATGCCCTATCTGCGCGGCTTCGCCCGTGTTCTGGGGGCGCATATCCACCTCGCCGCGGCACTGGCCGAGGGCGGGGATGGCGCCCGCGCGCGGCTGGCGCGGTTCTACATCACCCGCCTCTTGCCCGAGCACGCGGGCCATTTCGCCCATGCCACCGCCGGGGCGGGCGATCTCTACGCGCTGACGCCTTCGGATTTCGCGGCATGATGGACGGCGGAGGGATCATCCGCCACCCGTGGGACGCGCCGCCCCCCGAGGGAACGGCCACCGAGGTCGCCCCCGGCGTGCTCTGGCTGCGCCTGCCGCTGCCGATGGTACTCGACCACGTCAACATCTACGCGCTCGACGAGGGCGACAGCTGGACCATCGTCGATACCGGCATCCATTCGCGCCGCGCCGTGGCGCTGTGGGAGACGATCCTTGCGGGGCCATTGCAGGGCAAGCCGGTCTCGCGCGTTATCCTCACCCACCACCACCCCGACCATATCGGCATGGCGGGCTGGCTGATGGAGCGGTTCGACGCGGCGCTCTGGGCCTCGCGGACAAGCTGGCTGATGGCGCGGATGCTCATTCTCGATGTCGAGGAGCGGCCCACCAAGCAGGCGCTGGAATTTTCCCGCGCGGGCGGCATGGACCCCGACGTGTTCGACCGGCGCGCGCAGGAGCGCCCCTACAATTTCGCCGATACGTGCGCGCCCATACCGGTGGGCTATACCCGCGTGACCGACGGCGCGGTGATCCGCGCGGGCGGGCGCGACTGGGACGTGCGGTTCGGCGGCGGGCACGCCCCCGATCACCTCACGCTGTGGAGCCGCGACGACGGCCTCGTGATCGCGGGCGACCAGATCCTGCCCGGCATCAGCCCCAATATCGGCGTCTACCCGACCGAGCCGGAGGCCGATCCGCTGGCCGACTGGCTCGCCGACCCTGCGACGCGGGCCCGGATGGACTACGCCGCGGTGCTGGCGCCCTGGGAGGACGCGTTCGGCGCGCAGGCGCTTGAGGTCAAACGCTACCCGCACGACATGCCGCTGATCGCCGGCTTCCTGCGCGCGATCGAGGCGCCGACGCCGGCGATGGTGCTGCCCGGCCGCGACCTGCGTGTGAACGAGAGCCTGGCCGACAACGCCCTGCTCGCCGCACTCGAGTGCCGTGGCCTGCCGCCAGAACTGCCCAACCTGGATCAGCC
>CAJXKX010000152.1 GCA_913055965.1 uncultured Roseovarius sp. | reverse complement strand
CCCCCGTCCTCCCCCCCTATCACGAGGACGGCCCCGTGAACCGCGACGCCTTGGCCGAGGTGATCGACCACCTGATCGCCAGCGGCGTGCATGGGATCATCACCGGCGGCTCCACCGGCGAGAACTATGCCCAGTCCGTGGCCGAACGGGTGGAACTGGCGCGGCTGACGGATCAGATGATCCGGGGCCGCGTGCCCTTGGTCATGGGCACCGGCGCGATGCTGACTGACGACTCCATCGCATTGGCACAAGCCGCGCGCGAGATCGGCGCGGATGCCATCCTGCTCGCCTCCCCGCCCTATGCGGTGCCGACGGATCGGGAAAACGCGCTCAACGCGCTGGCCATCGACCGCGCGGCGAACCTGCCGGTGATGCTCTACAATTACCCCGGCCGCACCGGCACGATGATGGGCGAGGAATTCCTCGACCGCGTGGGCCGCAGCCGCAATTTCTGCGGCATCAAGGAAAGCTCGGGCGATATCAACCGGGTGCACCTGCTGGCGCGCGATTACCCGCATATCCAGATGGGCTGCGGGATGGACGATCAGGCGCTGGAATTCTTCGCCTGGGGGTCGCCTTTCTGGGTTTGCGGCGGCTCCAACTTTTTGCCGGTCGAGCATGTGGCGCTTTATCAGGCCTGCGTGGTAGAGGGCGATTTCGCCAAGGGGCGGCGGATCATGTCGGCCATGCTGCCGCTGATGCGGGTGCTGGAGCAGGGCGGCAAGTTCATCCAGACGATCAAGCATGGCGTGACCATGACGGGCATCGACGCGGGCCCCGTGCGCCCGCCGCTCAAGGGCCTCAACAAGGACGACAAGCGCGCATTGGAACAGGTGGTGCGCGTGCTGAAGACCACGATTGCAACCATCACGGCGGAGGGCTGAGCCATGAGCCTGCTGACACGCGACGAATACGCGGCCATCGCCGCCGGGCTGACCCTGCCCACCGGGGCCTTCATCGACGGCGGCTATCGCCCGGCGATCTCGGGCAAGACATTCGCGACCGTGAACCCGGCCACGGGTGAGACGCTGGCCGAGGTGGCGGCCTGCGGCGTCGAGGATGTGGATTTCGCGGTGACCAAGGTGCGCGAGGCGTATCAAGATGGCCGCTGGTCGCGCCTGCACCCGTCGGCGCGCAAGGAGGTACTGATCCGGCTGGCCAAGCTGATGACCCGCAACGCGCGGGAACTGGCAGTGCTGGAAAGCCTCGATTCGGGCAAGACGATCTACGATTGCGAGACGGTGGACGTGCCCGAGACCATCCATTGCCTGAAATGGCACGCCGAGGCGATCGACAAGATCTACGACCACGTCTCGCCCGCCTCGGACGATCACATCGCCATGATTGTGCGCGAACCCATCGGCGTGGTGGGCCTCGTGCTTCCGTGGAACTTTCCGCTGCTGATGCTGGCGTGGAAAATCGGCCCGGCGCTGGCGGCGGGCTGTTCGGTGATCGTGAAACCGGCGGAGGAGACCTCGCTCACCGCCCTGCGCGTGGCGGAACTCGCGCATGAGGCGGGGCTGCCGCGCGGGGTGCTGAGCGTGCTGCCCGGCAGCGGGCCGGAGGTGGGCGAGCCCTTGGGCCGCCATATGGATGTGGACATGGTCAGCTTCACCGGCTCCACCGTGACCGGCAAGCGCTTCCTCGGCTATTCGGCCGAGTCGAACGCCAAGGAAATCGTGCTCGAGATGGGCGGCAAGAACCCCGCCATCGTCATGGACGACGCCGAAAACCTCGACCGCGTCGCGGCGCATGTCGTGCAGGGCGCGTTCTGGAACATGGGCGAGAATTGCTCGGCCACCTCGCGCCTCATCGTGCATCGCGATGTGAAGGAGCCGCTCATGTCGCGGATCGAGGCCCATGCCCGCGAATGGGTGGTGGGCGACCCGCTCGATCCCAAGACGCGTGTGGGCGCGCTGGTGAGCGAGGGGCATTTCGCCAAGGTCTGCGGCTATCTCGATCAGGCGGAGAATGTCGTCTTCGGCGGCACGGCGGAAAAGGGCTTTGTCGCGCCGACGGTGGTGATGCTCCCGGGCAACGACCACCCGCTTGCGCGCGAGGAAATCTTTGGCCCGGTGCTGAGCGTGATCGAGGTCAGCAGCTTCGACGAGGCCATTTCTGTGGCCAACGATACCGATTACGGCCTCTGCGCCGCGCTCTTCACCGCGAACGCCAAGCGCGCCATCCGTGGCGCGCGGATGCTGCGGGCGGGCACGGTAACGGTCAACAGCTTCGGCGAGGGCGATATCTCGACGCCGTTTGGTGGCTACAGGCAATCGGGCTTTGGCGGGCGCGACAACGGGCTGCACGCGCATGATCAGTATACCCAAGTGAAAACCATCTGGCTTGATCTGGCCGACGATGCGGATGAGGCGGTGGATTGAGCGGCTACCGCGCCAGAACCACCCCGCGCCACACAGGTCCCGCCGCATGGAACGCGATCCTGCCTGCGCAAGGCCCGGCGACCCCGCTCGAGGGGAACGCCACCGCCGATGTCGCCGTGATCGGCGCGGGCTTTGCCGGGCTGTCGGCGGCGCGGCGGCTGACGCAGCTTGCCCCCGGTGCGCGTATCGCGGTGCTGGAGGCGGGGCGCGTGGCCGAGGGCGCGGCGGGGCGCAATTCGGGCTTCATGATCGACCTGCCGCATGAATTGACCAGCGAGGATTACGCAGGCGCGGGCGATGACCGGGCGATGATTGCCCTCAACCGCATGGCGCAGGATTTCGGGCGCGACGCGGTGGCGGAGTACGGCATCGACGCCGCCTTTTTCGATCCCGTGGGCAAGGTCAACGGCGCGGCGAGCGATGCGGCGCACGCCCATAACAAGAGCTATGCCCGCCACCTCGCCAGCCTCGGCGAGACCTCCGAAATGCTCGATGCGCAGGCGATGCAGGCGCTGACCGGCAGCGCGCATTACCGCTCGGGCCTCTACACCCCCGGCACGGTGATGTTGCAGCCCGCGGGCTATGTGCGCGGGCTGGCAGACGGGCTGCGGCGCGACGGCGTGGCGATCCATGAGAACAGCCCGGTGACGGCCCTTACCCGGCAGGGCGACGCATGGCATGTGGAGACCGCGACGGGGCGGCTGAGCGCGGGCCGCGTGATCCTGACCGTCAACGGCCATCTCGAAAGCTTCGGCATCGCGCGCGGGCGGCTGATGCAGCTTTTCCTCTTTGCCACCATGACGCCCGAACTGGATGCCGACACGCTCGCCCGCCTCGGCGGCCAGCCCCGCTGGGGCGTGACGCCCTCGGACCCGATGGGCACCACCATGCGCCGCATTGACACTGGCCAAGGCGGCAACCGCATCGTCACGCGCACCTGCGCGGTGCTGCGCCCCGGCATGGCGGCGCGGCAGACCGACATGGCCCGCGCCGCCCGCGTGATGCAGCGCAAGTTCGACCAGCGTTTCCCGCAACTGGCGGGGATGCAGATGGGACACGCCTGGGCCGGGCACCTGTGCCTCAGCCTCAACGGCGTGTCGGTGATGCGCGAGATCGAGCCGGGGCTTTATGCGGGCTGCGTGCAGAACGGCCTCGGCACCGCGCGCGGCACGCTGACGGGGATGGGCGCGGCGGAACTGGCCTGTGGCGAGACCTCTGCCATCACCCGCCATTTCACCGAAGAGGCCGCGCCCAGGCGCCTGCCGCCGCAGCCCCTTCGCGAAATCGGGGCCAACGCGGTGCTGCGCTGGAAGGAATGGCGCGCGGGGGATGAGTGAGGGAGGGGGCGCTGCCCCCGTCGCCCGTGCGGGCGACTCCCCCCGGAGTATTGCAGGCAAGATGAAGCCGGAAAAAAGGCCCGCCGCGAGGGGCGGGCCAGGTCAGGGAGGTCGCTCAATAGTCCTGGTTGAGCGCGTCGGCGGCGGGAATCTCGCGCTCGCGCCGGGCGATGTAGTCGAGCAGGGCCTCGTTCACGCCCGGGTCGAGCCTTGGCTCCTCGTAGGCGTCGAGCAGGCGACGGGCATGGGCGAGCGCGCGTTCGGTGATGTCTTTCGAGCCATCCGCCACCCATTGCTCGATCGAGTTGTTGTCGAAGAGGTCGGGCATGAAGAACGCGGTCTGGAAATTTTCCTGCGTGTGCGGATGGCCGAGGTAATGCCCGCCGGGGCCGACATCGGGGATCGCCGCGAGCGCCTGATCGAAATCGCCCCATTGCGGGCCGGAGGCCATGCGATGCGCCATGGCGCATTGCTCGGCATCCACGACGAACTTGGCGACGGAGCAATGCATACCCGCCTCGTTCCAGCCCGCCGAATGCCAGATGTAATTGGCCCCGGCATGGATCACCGCCGAGAGCGTCGTGGCGCTCTCGTAGCCAGCCTGCGCGTCAAAGGTCTTGGCCCCGCCCAGCGTGTTCGAGGTGCGCCACGGCACGCCGTAGAACCGCGCCATCTGGCCGATCATGAAATTCATGAGCGAAATCTCGGGCGTGCCCGCCATCGGCGCGCCGGATTTCATCGACACGGTCGAGAGGTAATGCCCGTAAATGGCCGGGCAGCCGCGCCGGATCACCTGCGTATAGGCCAGCGCCGAGAGCGCCTCGGCATTGAGCTGCGCCACGGTGGCGGGCACGGAGGCGGGGGTGTTGGCCCCGCCCAGCACGAAGGGCGAGCAGAGCACCGGCTGGTTGCGGCGGCAGAAGGCGCGCATCGCGCCCAGCATCGTCTCGTCCCAGACCAGCGGCGAGTTGCCGTTGCAATTGCCGGTGGTGACGGGGTGCTTCTCCATGAAATCCGCGCCGAAGAGGATGGCGCACATCTCCATCACGTCCTCGGCGTTCTTCGGGCTGGTGGTCATGCCCATGAAGGTCTTGTCGGAATGCTTCATCGACGAATAGGTGATCCGCAGGTGCCGCTGGCTGATCGGGTGATCGTAGGGCTCGACGATGTGATGCGCGCTGGAATGCAGGGCGGGCATCATATGGCTGAGCTTGTGGAACATCGCCAGATCGGCCAGCGTCGGGTTGCGGCGCACGTCGTCGAGGTCGCGCAGGTAGGGTGCGCCGGTCATTGGAACAAAGATCGAATGCGGCCCGCCGAGGCGGACGTTCTTCTGCGGGTCGCGGGCGTGATAGGTGAAATCCGCCGGAATGGTGGCGATCAGGTCGCGCACGAGGCCGCGGTCGAGATGGACACGCTCGCCCACCACCTTGGCCCCCGCGCGCCGCCAATCTTCAAGCGCGATCTCGTCGCGGAAGACCACACCCACGTTCTCGAGGATATCCATCGAGGCCGCGTCGATGCGCGCGATCTGGTCCGGATCCATCACCTCGCAGGTCGGCAGCGCGCGGGTGAGGCCCGGCAGCATGTCGAATTTCGGGGCGCTCCGGCTGGTGCGGCGGGCGGCGCGACCGCCCGAGCGGGCGCGGGGCTTGGCGAGCGTTGTCATGGCGGGTCTCCTTCGGCTTTCATCATGCGCCGGTGCCGCGCGCGGCGCGTGCAGCTTTGCGAAACGGATTTGCAGAAAGCGACACGGGAGGTGTAACGGTATGCGGCGTCCGAGGCGCCCGGCCGTGTCTACCATCCCTTGCTCTTGGCGGTGGGGGCGCTACGATATCTCGCGTGGGAAAGGGGGATTCGCGTGGCTCTGAACCTGATCAAGCTGAGCGTCGGGACCAATTCCGTCGAGGATCTTGCCGCTTGGCAGGGTTCGGCGCGGGCCAAGGGGCCCGACGGCAATCCCCGGCACGTCACACGCATGTGGCCGCGCCGCGCCGATGACCTGCTGAAGGGCGGCTCGATCTACTGGGTGATCCAGGGGCTGGTGCAGTGCCGCCAGCGCATCCTGCGGCTCGACGAG
>CAJXKX010000151.1 GCA_913055965.1 uncultured Roseovarius sp. | reverse complement strand
CGCCGCGAGCCGTCGTCGCGCGGCTCGGCCTCGATGGTGATCGCCTGCGCCGGGCAAATGGCCTCGCACAGCTTGCAGGCGATGCAGCGTTCCTCGCCGTTGGGATAACGCCGCAGCGCGTGCTCGCCGCGGAACCGCACCGAAAGCGGGCCCTTTTCATGCGGGTAATTCACCGTCGCCTTGGGGGCGAAGAAGTATTTGAACCCCAGGCGGAAGCCCTTGATGAAATCGCTGAGCAGGAAATACCCCGCCGCGCGGTTGTAGTCGATCTGCGTCATGCCGGATCTCCGATTTTCAATTCGAGCCGTTCAACCCGTTGATCGATGTCGTGGACATACCGGCCAAGCGCGATCATCACGCCGGTGTGGCCGTCCACCTTGGCCTCGAGGTCATCGATCTTGCCTCCCAGCGTCTCCTCGATCCGCTTTATGTCCTCGCGGATCAGGCGAAGCTGTTCGAGGATGATGTTGTCCACATTCTCCGGCATCGCCTCAGCCTCCAATCGCCCAGCGGGCCCAGAAGCCGCCGAACACTTCGAATTTCGCAAGGAACGCGATGATCACCACCCAGCCCAGCGACAGCGGCAGGAACACCTTCCAGCCGATCCGCATGAGCTGGTCGTAGCGGTAGCGCGGCGTGATCGCCTTGACCATCGCGAAGAGGAAGAAGAAGAACGCCATCTTGGCGATCATCCAGAACACGCCGTCCGGCAAGCCCGGAATCGGCGACAGCCAGCCGCCGAAGAACATCAGCGAGATCAGCGCGCACATCAGGAAGATCGCGATATACTCCCCCGCCATGAACAGCAGGAAGGGGGTCGCCGAGTATTCCACCTGATACCCCGCGACCAGTTCCGATTCGGCCTCGGGCAGGTCGAAAGGCGGGCGGTTGGTCTCGGCCAGCGCCGAGATGAAAAACAGGAACACCATCGGCAGGTGCGGCAGCCAGTACCAGCCGAAAAAGCCGTAGGCCGTGTCCTGCGCCGCGACGATGGCCCCGAAATTCATCGAGCCCGTCGAGATGATCACCCCGATGATGATGAGCCCCAGCGACACCTCGTAGGAGATCATCTGCGCCGCCGAGCGGAGGCTGCCGAGGAACGGGTATTTCGAGTTCGACGCCCAGCCGCCCATGATCACGCCATAGACCTCGAGCGAGGACACCGCGAAGACGAAGAGGATGGCCACGTTGATATCCGACAGCACCCATCCCTCGTTGAGCGGGATCACCGCCCAGGCCAGCACCGCCAGCACGAAGGACGTGAGCGGTGCCAGCATGAACCCCGTCTTGTCGGCGCCCGCCGGAACGACCACCTCCTTGACCACGTATTTCAGCGCGTCGGCCACCGTCTGCAAGAGACCGTAGACCCCCACCACGTTGGGCCCGCGCCGCATCTGCACGGCGGCCCAGATCTTGCGGTCGCCATAGACGAGGAACAGCAGCGACACCATCACGAAGCCGACCACGGCGAGGCACTGCGCGAGGATCAGCACGAAGGTGCCAAGCGGGGTTGTCAAGAAGTCTGCCATGGGGTCCGTGTCCTCACACCATCGGTATTCCGTTTTCCGCGCAATTGGCGGCTGTCACTTCGGCGTCGATCGTCCGCAGCCCGCGCGGCAGCGCCGCCGAGATCGTGTAGATCGCATCGCCGCGCCAGGTGCCGCCCTCCTCGGTCACGAGCGTGCGCACATGGCGCGCGAACCCGTAGCCGCGGATGAGCGCGTATTGCGCGGCGGCGCATTCTGCATAGCGCTCGACATCGCGGTCGTCGCGCGCGCCGCGCATCGCGACCCGGAAATTCACCAGGTCGCCATCCAGAAGCCGCGTCTCGATACCCGCGTAGTCGGGCGAGGGCGCGCGCGCGCCCTCCCCGCCCTCGGCACAGGCCGAAAGCGCCAGGGCGGATATGACCACGGCCGCCATCCTCACTCCGCCGCCACCGGGCGCTCGCGGCGCGCCTTGGCGTTGGCGCTCAGTTCGGCCATCAATTCGCTCGCGCGCGCGATCGGGTTGGTCAGGTAGAAATCCGTGATCGCGGCCTCCAGTTGCCCCGCCCCCAGTTCGGCGGCATCGACCGGCTGCCAGTCGTTCTGCGGCACCTCGTCGATCCGCGCGAGATGCGGCACCTCCGCCACCAACGCCTGCCGAAGCTGCGCGAGACTGTCCCAGGGCAGCACCTCGCCCAGTTCGCCCGACAGCGCCCGCAGGATCGCCCAGTTTTCCTTGGCCTCGCCCGGCGGGTGCCCGGCGCGCAGCGCAAGCTGCGGGCGGCCCTCGGTATTGACGAAGAGGCCCTGCTCCTCGGTCCAGGCGGCGGCGGGCAGGATCACGTCGGCGCGGTGCGCGCCCCGGTCGCCATGGCTGCCCTGGTAGATGGCGAACGCGCCCTCGGGGATGTCGATCTCGTCGGCCCCGAGATTGTAGACCACGTCGGCCCCGTCGAGCGCCGCGCCAATGCCGCCCTCACAGGTCGCATCCACGTCCATCGCGCCCACGCGGCCCGCCGCGCTGTGCAGCACCAGCAGCCCCGCGCCCTGCGCCTCGGCCAGCTGCATCGCGGCGCTGAGCACGCCCGCGCCGTTCGCGCCGAAGAGCGCCCCCTGCCCGACGATGACCAGCGCGCCCTCGACGGGCTTCGCGTCATTGACCAGCCGCGCGAGGAACTTGTTGCGGGGGCCCAGCTGAGTGGCCTCGAAGGTCAGGTTGGCCTGTTGCCCCACATGGGTGATCTCGGCCCCGTTGAGCCACGCCTTGCGGATGCGCGCGCCCAGCACCGGGGCCTCGGTGCAGGGGTCGGAGCCGATGAGGGTGATATGCCGCGCCGTGTCGATATCCTCGATCCGCGCCGTGCCGACATAGCCCGAGCGGTTGCCCGCGGGCAGCGCCGCGCCGTCTGTGCGGCACTCCACCATGCCGCCGCGCCCCTCGACCAGCCGCTTGAGCGAGAACGCGGCCTCGACCGGGGCGAGATCGCCCACCAGCCCGGCCAGCTTCCTGGCTCCCCGGATCGCCGTGGCCGCTGCCGCCAGCGCCTCGGGCCAGGTGGCGGGCCGCAGGCGGCCCTCCTCGCGGATATAGGGCCGGTCGAGCCGCTGACGGCGCAGCCCGTCCCAGACGAAGCGGGTCTTGTCGGAAATCCATTCCTCGTTGGTGCCGTCATGGTTGCGCGGCAGCATGCGCATCACCTCGCGGCCCTTGGTATCGACGCGGATGGACGATCCGAGCGCGTCCATCACGTCGATGGTCTCGGTCTTGGTCAATTCCCACGGACGGGCGGTAAAGGCATAGGGTTTCGACACCAGCGCGCCGACCGGGCACAGGTCGATGATGTTGCCTTGAAGGTTGCTGTCGATCAACTCGCCCAGGTAGGTGGTGATCTCGGCATCCTCGCCACGGCCCGTCTGCCCCATCACATGCACGCCCGCCACCTCGGTGGTAAAGCGCACGCAGCGGGTGCAGGAGATGCAGCGCGTCATGTGCGTCTCGACCAGAGGGCCGAGATCGAGATCCTCGGTGGCGCGCTTGGGCTCGCGGTAGCGGCTGAAATCCACACCATAGACCATCGCCTGATCCTGCAGGTCGCACTCGCCGCCCTGATCGCAGATCGGGCAGTCGAGCGGGTGGTTGATGAGCAGAAACTCCATCACCCCCTCGCGCGCCTTCTTGACCATCGGCGACTTGGTCGAGACCTGCGGCGGGCTGCCATCGGGGAAAGGGCGCATGTCCTTGACCTGCATGGCGCAGCTTGCCGCCGGTTTCGGCGGGCCGGGCTGCACCTCGACAAGGCACATCCGGCAGTTGCCGGCGATGCTCAGACGCTCGTGATAGCAAAAGCGCGGTACCTCCACCCCGACCTGCTCGCAGGCCTGGATGAGCGTCATCGCGCCCTCGACCTCGACCTCCTGTCCGTCGATGATGATCTTGCGTAGGTCAGCCATGGTCTCTCACCTTGCCTTCAGAAGCGCGCCAATGGCGCTTTGCTTCGCGATTTCGGTCCGGCCAAGCGCGCACAGGCTCGGCCCGTCGTCCGGGATCGCACCCTGCGCCCGGATATAGTCGTTGCGCCGTTCGCGCATCTTCCGTTTCTCATCCTTGTCGTTCACGTAGGCGTCGATCTCGTCATCCGAGTAGCCGCGCCGCCGGGCTTCGGCCTTGAGATCGTTCATCCGCCCGATTGCCGTGAAGATTCGCGGACTGATGCTGTCGCACTCCTTGCGGATCTCGTTGGCGACCGCGATCACGAACAGCGCGTCGTTGATATCCGTCTCCTGCGCCAGCGACGCCGCACTCGCCGCGGGCACCGGCACCGCCAGGCACAGCGCCGCGAACGCGGGCCGGGCGAGGGCCGCCGCCCGCCCGCCGCCGCGGCCGTGCCGCGCGCCGCGCGATATGCGCCGGATCAGTTCCATATCACGCAACGCCCCGTGACCGACAGGCTGTCGCCCGAACGGGCATAGACCGGCCCCTCCTGCCCTTCGGCCGCACCGGACCACGCGATCTCGGAGGTGCCGAAATTCTTCAGGCAATAGCGCGTCGCCTCGTAGACGGCTGCGTCCTGCGCGCCCTCGCTGCCCGCGTTGGCGCGCCGCACCGTGGCGGTGAAATCGCGGCGGTCGTCCTTTTCGCCGCGCACCTTGCCCGGGTAGTAATTGCCGTCGAAGAGCACCCGCTCCTCGCGGTCCGCGCAGCCCGCGACAAGCGCCAGGGCCACGAGCGCCAGCGCGCCCAGCCGATATGTGCCGCTGCGCCTCATTCCGCCGCCACCGCCGATGCGCGGCCACGCTCGCGGGCGCGGATGCGGTCCTCGATCTCGTCGCGGAAATTGCGGATCAGGCCCTGGATCGGCCAGGCCGCCGCATCGCCCAGCGCACAGATCGTGTGGCCCTCGACCTGCTTGGACACTTCGAACAGCATGTCGATTTCCTCGACGCCCGCCTCGCCGCGCACCAGCCGGTCCATCACCCGCATCATCCAGCCGGTGCCCTCGCGGCAGGGCGTGCACTGCCCGCAGCTTTCGTGCTTGTAGAATTTCGACAGCCGCCAGATCGCCTTGATGATATCGGTGGACTGGTCCATCACGATCACCGCCGCGGTGCCGAGACCGGATCTCAGGTCCTTCTGCAGGTAGTCGAAATCCATGATCGCGTCGCGCATGTTCTCGCCGCGCACGCATGGCACGGACGAGCCGCCGGGAATGACCGCCTTGAGGTTGTCCCAGCCGCCACGAATGCCGCCGCAATGCCGCTCGATCAGTTCCTCGAAGGAAATCGACATTTCCTCCTCGACGACGCAGGGCCGGTTCACATGGCCCGAGATCGCGAAGATCTTGGTGCCCGCGTTGTTGGGCCGGCCAAAGCCCGCGAACCATTCCGGTCCGCGCCGCAGGATGGTCGGGGCGACGGCGATCGATTCCACGTTGTTGACGGTGGTGGGGCAGCCATAGACCCCGGCCATCGCCGGAAACGGCGGCTTCATCCGGGGCATGCCCTTCTTGCCCTCGAGCGACTCCAGCAGCGCGGTCTCTTCGCCGCAGATATACGCGCCCGCACCGTGATGCAGGTAGACGTCGAAATCCCAGCCGGACTTGCAGGCGTTGCGGCCCACCAGCCCCGCCTCGTAGGCCTCGTCGATGGCCTGCTGCAGCGCCTCGCGCTCGCGGATGTATTCGCCGCGGATATAGATGTAGCAGGCATGCGCGTTCATCGCGAAGCTGGCGATCAGGCAGCCCTCGATCAGCGTGTGCGGATCGTGGCGCATGATCTCGCGGTCCTTGCAGGTGCCGGGCTCGGACTCGTCGGCGTTGACCACGAGGTAGGCCGGGCGC
>CAJXKX010000150.1 GCA_913055965.1 uncultured Roseovarius sp. | reverse complement strand
CGTTGTCGCGGGCGATGCGCTGGATGGTCTGCTGCGCCTTGTCGCCGAGGCCGCGCTTGGGGGTGTTGACGATCCGCTCGAACGCCAGATCGTCCGTCGGCGAGACCACCAGCCGGAAATAGGCCATCGCGTCGCGGATCTCCATCCGCTCGTAAAAGCGCGGGCCGCCGATGACGCGGTAGGGCAGGCCGATGGTGAGAAACCGGTCCTCGAAGGCGCGCATCTGGTGCGAGGCGCGCACGAGGATCGCCATGTCATCGAGCGAAAAGGGCCGCATGCCGCGTGTGCCGCGCTGCATCGATTCGACCTCCTCGCCGATCCAGCGCGCCTCTTCCTCGCCGTCCCAATGGCCGATGAGGCGGACCTTCTCGCCCGCCTCGGCCTCGGTCCACAACTCCTTGCCCAGCCGGTCGCGATTGCCCGCGATGACGCGGGAGGCGGCGGCGAGAATATGCGGGGTGGAGCGGTAATTCTGCTCCAGCCGGATCACCGCCGCGCCGGGAAAATCCTTCTCGAACCGCAGGATGTTGCCCACCTCGGCACCGCGCCAGCCATAGATCGACTGGTCATCATCGCCCACGCAGCAGATGTTGCGATGCCCGCCCGCCAGCAGGCGCAGCCAGAGATATTGCGCGACGTTGGTATCCTGGTACTCGTCCACGAGGATGTATTTGAACCAGCGCTGATATTGCGCCAGCACATCCGCGTGGCGCTGAAAGATCGTCACCACGTGCAGCAGCAGGTCGCCGAAATCGACGGCGTTCAACTCCCTGAGCCGGGTCTGGTACTGGCGGTAGAGCGCGGGGCCCTTGCCGTCATAGGCCGAGGCCTCGGCGGCGGGCAGGTTGTCGGGCGTCCAGGCGCGGTTCTTCCAATGGTCGATGATCCCGGCAAGCTGGCGGGCGGGCCAGCGTTTGTCATCGATACCGGCGGCCTGCACCAGTTGCTTGAGCAGGCGCAGCTGGTCATCTGTGTCGAGGATGGTGAAATTCGACTTCAGATCAACGAGTTCGGCGTGCCGTCGCAGGAGCTTGACGCAGATCGAGTGAAAGGTGCCGAGCCAGGGCATGCCCTCGACGGTCTGCCCCATCATCTGGCCGACGCGGGATTTCATCTCGCGTGCGGCCTTGTTGGTGAAGGTCACGGCGAGGATTTCGTTGGGATGCGCACGCCCGGTATTGAGCAGGTGCACGATGCGGGTGGTCAGCGCCTTCGTCTTGCCGGTGCCCGCGCCCGCGAGCATCAGGACGGGGCCGTCGAGCGTCTCGGCGGCGCGGCGCTGTTCGGGGTTCAGTCCGTCGAGATAGGGCGCAGGCCGCGCGGCCATGGCGCGGGCGGCAAGGCTCGCGCCCTCGAAGGCGTCGGATTCGTCAAAGCTGCTCATGCCCCGTTGATAGCGCGCGCGCCCCCCGAGATAAAGCCCGTGTTCGGTGAATGTTCCGCGCCAAGCGGCCTCTGGACAAGCGCCGGAAAACCCGGACAAATGCAGCGCATGAGCCTGCATGCAAGATACCCCGCCCTTTCCGACCTGCGCGCCCGCGCGCGCACCCGCATTCCGCGCTTCGTCTGGGAATATCTCGACAGCGGCACCGGAGCCGAGGCCACCAAGGCGCGCAACCGCGCGATGCTCGACGCGGTGCGGCTCTGGCCGTCGATCCTGCACGGCGAGTTCGCGCCCGATCTTGCCACCACGCTGTTCGGCCGCACGCACAGCCTGCCGGTGGGCATCGCGCCGGTCGGCATGTCGGGGCTGATCTGGCCCGATGCGGAGCGGCTGCTGGCGCGCGCCGCCACCGGGCTGGGGCTGCCCTACACGCTCTCGACCGTCGCCGCCACGCGCCCCGAGGATGTGGGCCCGCATCTGGACGGTCAGGGCTGGTTCCAGATGTATCCGCCGCGCGACGAGACGATTCGCGGCGACATGCTGCGGCGCGCGCGCGAGGCCGGGTTCGGGGTGCTGGTGCTGACGGTGGATGTGCCGGTGGGCTCGCGCCGCGAGCGGCAGGTGCGCTCGGGGCTCACACAGCCGCCGCGCCTCACGCCCCGGCTGATGGCGCAGGTGGCGCGCTGCCCGGCCTGGGCGCTGGGGATGGCGCGGCTGGGGATGCCGCGGATGCGGCTGATCGACGACTATTCCGGGCCGACCAAGGGCCTGCCCTCGAACAAGCACGCGGGCTACCTGCTGCGCACCTCGCCCGACTGGAGCTATCTGCGCTGGCTGCGCGAGGCCTGGGAGGGGCCGCTCGTCGTAAAGGGCGTGATGCGCGCCGAGGATGCGCGGCGGATCGAGGCCGAGGGCGCGGATGCGATCTGGATTTCGAACCATGCGGGCCGGCAGTTCGACGCCGCGCCCGCCACCATCGAGGCGCTGCCCGAGGTGCGCGCGGCCACCACGCTGCCGGTGATCCTCGATGGCGGGATCGAGGGCGGGCTCGACATCCTGCGCGCCATAGCGCTTGGCGCGGATTTCGTGATGATGGGCCGGGCGTGGCATTTCGCGCTCGGCGCACTCGGAGAGTCCGGCCCCGTGCACCTGGCCGACATCCTCGCCGAGGATCTGCGCGCCAACATGGGACAGTTGGGCACGGTGCGGCTCGCCGATGTGCGCGACCGCCTGATTCCGCCGGATTGGGCGGAAAGATAGACGCCTTATCAAGACCTTCGAAAAATGCATTACAATGTATATACAAAGTATATGCATTGTGCCATGATGACCGCCGACAGGAGGCTTTGGGATATGCCCGCCGATGGACGAAAGAAGCAGGATCGCAAGGACGCTCAGTTGATCATCCGCATCAACAAGGCCGACCGCGACGCGTTTCTCGACCTGTGCGAGACGCTCGACACGAGCGCCGCACGCGAGATCCGGCGCTTCATCCGGGAGTTCACCCTGTCGCACCGAAGCGCCGCAGACGAGAGCGGTGCCGACCATGACAGCACAGCGAAGGAGCCGGACACATGGCCAAGAAAGCAAAAATCAAGGAACTCAAAAAAGAAGTGAAGCGGCGCGCCGCCAAGGTGGCCCGCCAGAAATCCAAGCTGAAATCGGCGCGCAAGGCGCTCAGGAAGGCGGCCTGAACGGGCTGCATCCCGGGACGGGCGCACAAGGCTGCGCCCGTCCGCATTCCATGTTCCCTCACAGACAGGAGACGAAGGTGCCTTCACTGACAGATATCCGCGGCATCGGGCCCGCGATGTCGCGCGCGCTCGCCGCGCTCGGCATGGCCGACCTCGAGGCGCTTTCCCGGGCAACCCCGGCGACCCTGACCACCGTCCGCGGCATCTCGCCTGACCGCGCACGGGGCTTCATCGAGGCGGCGCGCGCCCTGACGAAGGCCGCCCCTTCCCCCGCCGACAAGCCGTCGGCCAGCGCCGAGGCAGCCGCGCCCCCGCCCGGGGCCGGGGCGAGCACCGAACAGGCCGATGAGAAACCGGTCGCCGGGACCAGCGGCAAGGCAGGCGCAAAGTCCGGAAAGAAATCCGGCAAGACCGCCGACAGCAAGGCCGCGGGCAAGACCGGCAAGAAGGCCGGAAAGAAGACCTCCGCCAAGGCCGAAAAGACCGCCGGCAAGGCCGACAAGAAGGCTGCTGGAAAGAAAAAGGGAAAGGCGGACAAGGGTTCGCACAAGGAAACCCCCAAGTCTGCCGAAAAGAAGAAGAAATCAGGCGACTCGGGCAAGAAGAAGAGCGCGGGAAAGACCGGCAAGGGCGGCTCGAAGAAAAAGAAATGAGCCACCCCGGCCCTGCCTGACGCGCGGCTGCGGGTGCCCTTGCCTGTCCGGGTAGGGCACCCCACCCGCAAGGCGAGGAAAATCCCCCACCCGGCGGATCGGCCCGATGCCGGATTGCGCAAAGCTTTCACAAATCTTACAAGACCCCAGCGCCGCAGCGCGGCAAGGATCAAAGACCATCGGGGGGAGAGCGCCAATGGCCGAATTCCGTAAAATCCTCATCGCGAACCGCGGTGAAATCGCCATTCGCGTCATGCGTGCCGCCAACGAGCTTGGCAAGCGCACCGTCGCCGTCTTCGCCGAGGAGGACAAGCTGTCGCTGCACCGCTTCAAGGCGGACGAGGCGTATCGCATCGGCGAAGGGATGGGACCGGTCGCGGCCTATCTGTCGATCGACGAGATCATCCGCGTGGCAAAGGAATCGGGGGCCGACGCGATCCATCCGGGCTATGGCCTGCTGTCCGAGAACCCCGATTTCGTCGATGCCTGCGCCGCCAACGGCATCACCTTCATCGGCCCCAAGGCCGACACCATGCGCGCGCTCGGCGACAAGGCCAGCGCGCGGCGCGTGGCCATCGAGGCGGGCGTGCCGGTGATCCCCGCCACCGAGGTGCTGGGCGACGATATGGACGCGATCCGCCGCGAGGCCGCAGAGATCGGCTATCCGCTGATGCTCAAGGCGTCCTGGGGCGGCGGCGGGCGCGGCATGCGGCCGATCAACTCCGAGGACGAACTCGAGGAAAAGGTGCTCGAGGGCCGACGCGAGGCCGAGGCGGCCTTCGGCAACGGCGAGGGCTACCTGGAAAAGATGATACTGCGCGCCCGCCATGTCGAGGTGCAGATCCTCGGCGACAGCCACGGCAACATGTACCACCTCTTCGAGCGCGACTGCTCGGTCCAGCGCCGCAACCAGAAGGTCGTCGAACGTGCCCCCGCCCCTTATCTGAGCGAAGCGCAGCGCGAGGAACTGTGCCAGTTGGGCCACCGCATCTGCAAGCATGTCGATTACGAATGCGCGGGCACGGTCGAGTTCCTGATGGACATGGACACGGGCGCCTTCTACTTCATCGAGGTCAATCCGCGCGTGCAGGTCGAACACACCGTGACCGAAGAGGTCACCGGAATCGACATCGTGCAGGCCCAGATCAAGATCGCCGAGGGCAAGACCCTGACCGAGGCCACCGGCAAGGCGTCGCAATACGACATCACGCTCAATGGCCACGCGCTCCAGACCCGGATCACCACCGAGGACCCGCTCAACAATTTCATTCCCGATTACGGCCGTATCACCGCCTATCGCAGCGCCACCGGCATGGGCATCCGTCTGGATGGCGGCACCGCATATTCGGGCGGCGTGATCACCCGCTACTATGACAGCCTGCTGACCAAGGTCACCGCATGGGCCCCCACCCCCGAGGCCGCCATCGCGCGGATGGACCGCGCCTTGCGCGAATTCCGCATTCGCGGCGTCAGCACCAATATCGCCTTCGTCGAGAACCTGCTGAAGCACCCGACGTTTCTGAACAACGAATACACCACCAAGTTCATCGACACGACGCCCGACCTCTTCAAGTTCTCCAAGCGGCGCGACCGGGGCACCAAGGTGCTGACCTATATCGCCGATATCACGGTGAACGGGCATCCCGAGACCGCCGGGCGCGCCAAGCCCGCCGAGAGCAAGCCGCCGCGCGCGCCCGCGCCCCGCGCCGAACCGGCCCCCGGCACCCGAACCCTGCTGGAGGAAAAGGGCCCCAAGGCGGTGGCCGACTGGATGCTGGCGCAGAACCGCCTGCTGCTCACCGACACGACGATGCGCGACGGGCACCAATCGCTTCTGGCCACCCGCATGCGCTCGATCGACATGATCCGCGTGGCCCCTGCCTATGCCGCCAACCTGCCCGGTCTCTTCAGCGTCGAATGCTGGGGCGGGGCGACGTTCGACGTGGCTTACCGCTTCTTGCAGGAATGCCCGTGGCAGCGCCTGCGCGATCTGCGCGCCAAGATGCCCAACCTGCTCACGCAGATGCTGCTGCGCGCCTCCAACGGGGTTGGCTACACCAACTACCCCGACAACGTGGTGCAGGAATTCGTGCGGC
>CAJXKX010000149.1 GCA_913055965.1 uncultured Roseovarius sp. | reverse complement strand
TCGTGGCCGGGATACATGGACGTGCCGCACCGGCTGATGGAAGGATACCTCGCCATGGCCGCCGAGATCACTGCGCAGGCAGAGGCGCCCTTCGACGTGATCGCGCTTCAGGCGGGTGTTGGCGGGATGGCGGCGGCGGTGGCCGCGCATCTGCGCGCGGTCTGGGGGGATGGTCCCCGCATCGTGGTGGTGGAGCCCGCCTTCGCGCCCGCGCTGATCGAGAGCATCCGCGCCGGGCGGCCCGTCGAGACGGAGGGGCCGGTTTCGGCCATGGGGCGGCTCGATTGCAAGGTGCCGTCGCTCATCGCGCTGAAGGGGCTGGCGCGGGATGCCGATGCCTTTGTCACCGTGACCGAGGAGGAGGTGGCGGATGTGCTGCCATGGCTTGCCGCGCGGGGCCTGGCGACGACGGCGTCGGGCGCGGCGGGGGTGGCTGCGCTCCGCGCCATGGGGCTGGGGGAGGGCACGCGCGCGCTGGCCATCCTCAGCGAAGAGGCGGAGGGGTGAGCGGGTTTCCCGAGGCCGAGTATCGGGCGCGGCTGGCACGGGCGCAGGCGGGCATGGCCGAGGCGGGGCTGGGGGCGCTGTTGCTCACCACCGAGCCGGAGTTCCGTTATTTCAGCGGCTTTCTCACCCGGTTCTGGGAGAGCCCGAGCCGGGAATGGTATCTCGTGATCCCCGCCGCGGGCGAGCCGGTGGCGGTGATCCCCGAAATCGGCGCGGCCCTGATGGCGGGGACATGGGTGGCGGATATCCGCACCTGGCCCGCGCCTGCGGGCGACGGGGTGCCGCTGCTGGCCGAGGCGCTGCGCGAGGTGGGCGGGCCGGTGGGGGTGCCCTCGGGGCCGGAAAGCCACCTGCGGATGCCGCTTGGCGATTTCGCGCGGCTCAAGGCGGCGGGCGGGCCGGAATTCACCGATGATCGCGGGATCGTGGCGACGCTGCGGGCGGTGAAATCCGACGCCGAGACCGACCGCATCGCGCGCGCCTGCGCGGTGGCGGGGCGTGCCTTTGGCCGGGTGGGCGAGATCGCGGGGCCGGGCGTGCCGCTCGACCGGGTGTTCCGCGATTTCCAGCGGCTGCTGCTGGAGGAAGGGGCGGATTGGGTGCCCTATCTGGCGGGCGGCGCGGGGCCGTTGGGCTATGCGGACGTGATCTCGCCCGCGCGCGCCGAGCCGCTGGTGCCGGGCGATGTGCTGATGCTCGACACCGGCGCGGTCTGCGATGGCTACTTCTGCGATTTCGACCGGAATTTCGCGATCGGTCGCGCGGGCGCGGGCGCGCGCGCCGCCCATGCGCGGCTGATCGAGGCCTTGCAGGCGGGGCTGGCAGCGGCGCGGCCCGGCGCGCGGGCCTGCGATGTGTGGCGCGCGATGGCCGATATCGTGGGGGCGGATGACGGGCGGCTCGGGCACGGGCTGGGCATGCAGCTGACCGAGGGGCTGTCGCTGCGGGCGGGTGACGAGAGCGTTCTGGTGCCCGGCATGGTGATCACGCTGGAGCCGGTGATCGCCACCGCGCCGGGGCGGATCATGGTGCACGAGGAGGTGATCGCGATCACCGATGGCGCGGCGCGGGCGCTGTCGCCGCTGGCGGGGCCGGACCTGCCGGTGATCGGCGGCTGAGGCGCGCTCAGCGCGCGAGGTAGCGGTCGAGCGCGAGGCTGGGCATCGCGCCGCGCAACAGCATCCGGGGCAGCACGTAGGAGGGCGCGGTATCGAGCCCGAGGGCGCGCGCGAGATCCGCGTCGCGGCGCATGTCGAAGATCGTGGCCCGAAAGCCGATGCGCGCGGCGAGCGCCTGCAATTCGGCCTGCGCGGCGGCGCAGTCGGGGCAGGCCTCGCGGGTGAAGAAGGCGATCCGCACCGGTGCCCCCGGCGGCCCGAGACCCGCGCGCGCAGGGTCGAAGAGCCGCGGCGCGAGGCGGTCGAGCAGGGCGAGGTCGCGGTCGATCTCGTCGCCGTAGAGATCGGGCGGCGGACGCGCGGCGCCGGGCAGCACCGGCAGCAGGCCGGGTGTCGCTGTCAGCACGTCGCGGATCGCCTCGCCCAGCGGGCTGCGCGAGAGCGGTGCCGCCCCCGCGTCGGCCCCGAGGGCCGTCGCGGCGAGCAGCGCTGCCGCGGTCGCGGCGGAGCGCATGGGCTATTGCGTGCGGATTTCGTCGGCGACCTGCTGCATCGCGGCCTGCGGCAGGTAGCCGCGCAGCATCCGGTCCTCCATCACGAAGGCGGGCGTGCCGCTGATCCGCAGCCGCTGTGCCAGCGCGTGGTTGGCGGCGATCACTTCGGTCACGGCATCGCTGTTCATTTCCGCGACGATGGCGTTCGCGTCGAGCCCGAGCGCATCGGCGAGGCGGGTGAATCCGGCTTCGGTCATCGAGCCGTTATAGGTCATGAGCGCGTCGTGCACGGCCTTGTAGGCGTCGTCGCCCGCCACTTGTTTGGTGGCGATGGCAAAGCGCGAGGCCGCGACCGATTCCTCGCCGAGGATCGGGAATTCCTTGAGCACGAGGCGGATATTGCCATCGGATTCGAGCAGCCCCTCGACCTCGCTCACGGCGCGGCGGCAATAGCCGCAGCGGTAATCCATGAACTCCACGAGCGTGATGTCGCCCTCGGGATTGCCGCCGACCCAATCGCCCGGCGCGTCGAAGATCGCCTCGGCATTGGCGCGCACGAGTTGCACGTCGGCCTGCGCCTGGTCGGCCGCCTGCCGGTCCTCGAGCACCGCCACGGCCTCCATGATCACCTCTGGGTTTTCCAGCAGGTAGGCGCGGATTTCCTGGTGCAGGCGCGCGCGGTCGGCATCGCTGAGGTTGTCCAGGTCGAGCGCCTGCGCGGGCAGCGCGAGCCCGGAGGCCAGAACGGCTGCGGCGGCGAGGCGACGGGGTGTCAGCGGCAGGGTCTTGAGCGTGATCACGGTCTTACTGTCTCCGGTTTTCGGCGGCCTCGGCGGCCACGAGGATATCCTGCGCCCGCCGCCACCCCGGAGAGCCCCGTGGCAGCATGTCGCCGGCGCGTTCGGCATGTATCCTAGCATCTTTGAGACGGCCTGCCATGGCATATCGTTCTGCGGTCAGCACCGAGGCCATGCCGCGATTGCCCATCTGCGCCTCGGCCTGCGCGAGATCGCGCAGCACGCGGATGTCGCGCCCGTCGCGGGCGCGGGCCTGTTCGAGGCGGCGCGCGGCCTCCTGCACCTGCCCGTCGGCCAGCAGCGCCCGACCGTAGGCCCCGAGGATCAGCGCGTTGCGCGGGGCGAGCGCGGCGGCGCGCGCATAGGCCGCGACGGCGGGCTTGATCCGGCGGCTTTCCATCAGGATCTGACCGCGCAATTCGTGCAGGTAGGGGTCCTCGGGCCGCCGCGCGATCGCCGCGTCGATCGCGGGCAGCGCGCGGCCCAGGTCGGAACTGCGGTGATACGCGACCGCCTCGCGCATCAGGCGCACATCCTCGAAGCCCGATTCGCCCGCCCGCGTGCGGGTCCATTTCGGCGAGCGCTGAAAGGCCGACAGCTTGCCCTTGGCGCGGGCGAACCAGTACTCGGCCTCGGGGTCGGGCGCGGCCCGGCCTGATTGCGCCTCGGCCAGCGCGCGCACCCGGCGGAACCGGTCGCGCGAGAGCGGATGGGTGCGCGCATAAGCGTCCTGACGGGTGAGCGAGAGCGATTCCTGCCCGCGGAAGAGATCCATCAGCTGCACCGCGCCCGACAGGTCGATGCCCGCGGCGTGCAGATAGCGCATGCCGCTGGTATCGGCGGCGTTTTCCTCGGCGCGGGTGTGCGAGAAGAAGCCGCGGATCGCCGCGCCCTGCAGCCCCGCGGCCGCGCCCGCGGCGAATTCGCCGCTGCCCGCCGCCGCGCCCGCGATCCCCGCCAGCACGGCACCGAGCGCCGCGGCGTTGCGGGCGTTGCGCAGGTTGACGGGGCGGCGCATCAGGTGGCCGTTGGCGATATGGGCGGCCTCGTGGGCGATCACCGCCTGCAGCATGGCGGGCGTGTCCATCCGCAGGATCAGCCCGGAATGAAGAAAGATGGAATTGGCATCGACGACGAAGGCGTTGAGGCTGGGATCGTCGATCACGAGGATATCTACGCGCTCGGCGCTCAGCCCGGCGGCGCGCAGCACCGGGTCCGCCAGCCGCTTGAGCCCGTGCTCGATATCGGGATCGCGCAGCAGCGTGACGGCCCGTGCGGGTGCGGCCAGCACGAGGCTCAGCACCAGCAGGGCGGCGAGAATCCGGATTGGCTGCATTGACCTTGCCTGCCTTTCTCAGTGAAACGGAGGCAAGCCGCCCCGCGTTCGAGGAGGAATGTAATGCGCCCTGCCCAACGATCCAAGGTCGATCCGTTCATCGTGATGGACGTGATGGAAGCCGCCCGCCGCGCCGAGGAGGCGGGGCGGCGGATCATCCACATGGAGGTGGGTCAGCCCGGCACGCCCGCGCCCGAGGGCGCGCGTGCGGCGCTGGCGCGCGCGATGGAGGCGGGATCGCTGGGCTACACGGTGGCGCTCGGGCTGCCGGAATTGCGCGCGCGCATCGCCCGGCATTACGGCGAGTGGTATGGCGTCGATCTCGATCCGGCGCGCGTGGTGGTCACGCCGGGGTCTTCGGGCGGGTTCATCCTCGCGTTCACCGCGCTCTTCGACGCGGGCGCGCGGGTGGGAATCGGCGCGCCGGGATATCCCAGCTATCGCCAGATCCTGCGCGCGCTCGACCTGGTGCCGGTGGACATCGAGACCTCGGCGGAAAACCGCCTGCAGCCGGTGCCCGGCGATCTGCAGGGGCGCGACCTCGCGGGGCTGCTGGTGGCGAGCCCGGGCAATCCGTCCGGCACGATGCTGGGCCGCGAGGGGCTTGGGGCGCTCATCGGGGCCACGCAGGCGGCGGGCGGCAGCTTCATCAGCGACGAGATATATCACGGGCTGCATTACGACGCGCGCGCGGTCAGCGCGCTGGAGATCACGAATGACTGCTACGTGATCAATTCGTTCTCCAAGTATTTCTCGATGACCGGCTGGCGCATCGGCTGGATGGTGGTGCCCGAAGATCACGTGCGCACCATCGAGCGGCTGGCGCAGAACCTGTTCATCTGCCCGCCGCATGCAAGCCAGGTGGCGGCGCTTGCCGCGATGGACTGCACCGAAGAGCTGGAGGCCAACCGCGCCGTCTATGCCCGCAACCGGGCGCTGATGCTGGAGGGGCTGCCGCGCGCGGGCTTTGACCGGATCGCGCCGCCCGACGGGGCCTTCTACGTCTATGCCGACGTGCGCCACCTGACCGAGGACAGCCGTGCGCTGGCCGCCGAGATCCTCGAGCGGGCGGGCGTGGCGGTGACGCCGGGGCTGGATTTCGACCCGGCGCGCGGCGCGGGGACGCTGCGGTTCTCCTATGCGCGCGCCACCGCCGATATCGAGGAGGGGCTGGCGCGGCTGCGCGCCTTCATGGAGGCCCGAACCGCCTGATTTTCGCCACGATTCGCACAAAAATCCGCCACCGGGGCAGGGCAGGATCGTGCCCGACCTGAACCAAGCGGAAAGGAGCGGATCATGTCTGGCCTGAGGGATGCCTACCACGGCGCGCGCCTGCTCATCGGTCTCAACGCCGATCTTCTGCTGTTCGCCGCGACGCTGGCGGCGGCGCTGGTGGCGGCGGGGTATCTCGGCACGCTGTGACCCGGGCATTCGCATTTTGACAAGCCCCGGCAGACCGGGTAGTGACTTCGGTCAATGGGATGTCTGACTGGGTTTGACCGATGAGCGATTGTGACGCGGCGCGGCCGCCTGCCGCCTATTTTCAGCGTGGCTTCATTCATGTGACGGCGGTGCTGGCGCTCGTTCTGGCGGCGCTCCTCGTGCCCGCCGCCGCTCAG
>CAJXKX010000148.1 GCA_913055965.1 uncultured Roseovarius sp. | reverse complement strand
GCACGAGCCATGTGGCGCTGGCCCATACGGCGCGGTTGCAGCCGGGCGAGACACTGCTGGTGCTGGGGGCCGCGGGCGGCGTGGGGCTGACGGCAGTCGAGATCGGCAAGCTGATGGGCGCGCGGGTCATCGCCTGCGCGCGCGGGTCCGACAAGCTGGAGGTGGCGCGGCAGGCGGGGGCCGATCACCTGATCGACGCGGCAACCGACGACATCCGCGAGGCGTGCCGCGCGCTGGGAGGCGTGGACGTGGTCTACGACCCGGTGGGCGGCGATCAGTTCACCGCGGCGATGCGGGCGTGCCGCCCCGAGGGGCGCATCCTGACCATCGGCTTCGCCAGCGGCGAGGTGCCGCAGATCCCGGCCAATCACCTGCTGGTCAAGAACCTGAGCGTGATGGGGCTCTACTGGGGCGGCTACCTGAAATTCCGCCCCGAGGTGGTGACCGACAGCCTCGCCACGCTGTTCGGATGGTTTGCAGAGGGGCGCATCCGCCCGCATGTGAGCCACGTCCTGCCGCTCGACCGTGCGGGTGAGGCGCTCGAATTGCTGCGCGCGCGCAAGTCCACCGGCAAGGTGGTGGTCACGCCGTCTGACGGCTGAGCGGCGCGGGCTGCGCGACGAAGCCCTGCCGCAGCATTTCCGACAGCGGGTCGAGCAGCATGTCGCCGCCCCCGCGCGCGTAGAGGTTGATCTGCTGCACGCCGAGATCGGGAAGCGCGCTGCCCGGCTCGATCGCCTCCTGATGGGGCGGGATGCTGTCCTCGAGCAGGGCACCGACGGCGAGATCGGCGCTGACCAGCGCCTCGACGGCGCGATCGTCCTCCGACAGCACCGCCATCTCCCAGTCGATCCCCGCCTCTTCGAGCCGGCGCAGCACGATGGGGCGGAAGATGCAGGCCGAGCAGAACGCGAGCCGCAGCGGGCGGCGCTTCCATGCCGTGCCACCGCGCGCGCCGGTCCAGCGCAGCGCCATCTCGGTCAGGGTCTCGCCGCCGGGCTTGAGCGATTCTTCCGTGGTCAGGATCACGTCCACCTCGCCGCGCGCGAACTCCTCGTGGAGCCGCATGGTGCTGGACGAGCGCAGGTGGACGTTGATGCGCGGATAGGCGGCGTTGAACTGCTTGAGCACGCGCGGCACCACCGGGTAGACGATGTCATGCGGCACGCCGAGACGCAACTCGCCCTCGTAGCGGTCCTCGGTCAGCCGCGCCACCGCCTCGTCGTTGAGCGACAGGATGCGCCGGGCGTAGCGCACCAGCTGTTCGCCCGGACCGGTCAGCGACACGCGCCGGTGCCCGCGGTCGAAGAGCGCAAGGTCGAGCATCTCTTCGAGCCGCTTGATCTGCATCGACACCGCCGATTGCGTGAGGTTGAGGATCGCCGCCGCGCGCGTCACCCCGCCGTGATCGGCGACCGCGACGAGCGCGCGCAGGGTGGTGATGTCGAGATTGCGCATGGATCACGCTCCTTGATGGATTGGCCTACGAACATTCATTTTCATTATTGAAGAAATCCCTCCATATGATCAAGGCATGAAATGCAAAATTCACGACACATCACAAGACGGAAAGGATCAGCCCGATGTTCGCCCGGATCGCCATCACCACCCTGCCCCGCCTCCCGCGCCTGCCGCTGGCCCGGATGCTCGAGATCGCCCATCAGCGCCGGGCGCTCGCGCGCCTCAATGACGCGGCCCTCGCCGATCTCGGGCTGAGCCGCGACGCGGCGCGCCGCGAGGCCGCGCGCCCGCTGTGGGATATCGCCGGAACGTGCTGCGCCTGACCCGCGTGCAGCCGCGCGGGAGCGGTGCGAAAAACATGCGTGAAAAGGTCGGAAAAGCTTGAAATGAACCCGACCCCCTCCGATATTACGCGCAAAGCCCCGAGCGGGGCCGCCACGCAACTGGAGGTATCAATGGCTCAATACGACACGATCCGGACATCTGCGGGCGCACGCGCCGGCGAGATCGATGCCGGGCTGCGCGCGCACATGAACAAGGTCTACGGCACCATGTCCGTGGGGATGCTCATCACCGCGCTGGCGGCATGGGCGATCTCGGGGCTGGCCGTGACGACCGATCCCTCGGCCGCCGCCGCGCAGATGGGCAATGGCAAGATGCTCACCGGTCTGGGCGCGGCGATCTACCTGTCGCCGCTGCGCTGGGTGATCATGCTGGCACCGCTGGCCTTCATCTTTCTCGGCTGGGGCGCGCTGCTGCGCCGGGCACCGGCCGCGGGCGTGCAGCTTGGCTTCTTCGCCTTCGCGGCGCTCATCGGTCTGTCGCTCAGCTCGATCTTCCTGGTGTTCACCAGCTTCTCGATCGCGCAGACCTTCATCGTGACGGCCATCGCATTCGCCGGTCTGTCGCTCTGGGGCTACACCACCAAGAAGGACATCTCGGGCTGGGGCGCGTTCCTCATCATGGGGGTGATCGGCCTGATCGTGTCGATGATCGTCAACATCTTCCTGCAATCGCCCGCGATGATGTTCGCGATCTCGGCCATCGGCCTGCTGATCTTCGCCGGTCTCACGGCCTTCTACACGCAGGAGATCAAGAACACCTACGTGGCCCATGCCGCGCAGGGCGATCAGGAATGGCTGGACAAGGCCGCCTATGACGGCGCGCTCAACCTCTACATCAGCTTCCTGAACATGTTCCAGTTCCTGCTGATGTTCATGGGCCAGCAGGAATAGCGGACAGCCGCATCATCCAGAGACACGCGAAGGGCCGGTCACATCGACCGGCCCTTTTCCTGTTCTGCGCCCGCGGGATACGGGTATTTTTGCCAAGAAGACGCCCACCGAAACGAAAAACCGCGCCCGGGGGGCGCGGCTGTTCAAACCGGGGTAAGGCGGAATCGTTACTTGATCTTGCCTTCCTTGTACTCGACATGCTTGCGCGCGACCGGATCGTATTTGCGCACGGTCATCTTTTCGGTCATCGTGCGGGCGTTCTTCTTGGTCACGTAGAAATGCCCGGTGCCCGCGGTCGAGTTGAGGCGGATCTTGATGGTGGTCGGCTTTGCCATGTCTCGTCTCCTGCGGCGGATGCGCATGGGCATCCGCGAATATCCCATGAACCCCGCCTTTTACCGGCGCGCGCGACCGAGTCAACCGCGTTCGACGCGCCGGATGCGGGAATCGCTCAGTTGCGTGTGAGGCGCGTCGGCTTGCGGTAGAAATGGTGCACGCCGATCGACGCGGTGCGCGCGAAGACACGCGACCAGCGCGGCGCGACGGCGCGGGTATGGTAATAGGTCGCCCCGCCGGTCAGTTCGCGCGGCGCGCCCTCGACCATCAGCCGCGCCACCCGCGACACCTGACCATAGGCCTCCTGGTTCGCGATATGCTCGGGATTGCCGTCGCAGGTGTAGGTGAACTGGCACTGGTACCGCTTGCCGGTGCCCTGGTGGATCACCCCGCAGACGGTGTCGGGGAACTCGGGGCTGTCGACGCGGTTCATGATCACCTCGGCCACCGCGAACTGGCCGCGCACGCTCTCGCCGCGGGCCTCGAAATACAGCGCCTCGGCGAGGCACTCGGTCTGCGCATCGGCCCCGCTCACCTGCTGGCGCGCCAGCCAGGCCTCGGAATACTCGATCCCGGTCTCGGGACGGGCGACGAACCCGGCGAGCCGGTCGCCCGAGATGGCGCGCAGCGCGCGGATTTCCTCGGCCATGAGTTGCGTGAGCGGGGTATCCGCCGCAACCGGTCCGACCGTCGCAGAGGCCAGCGCCACCGCCAACAGCGTCCGTTTCATGCACGTTCTCCCTTGCTGAATGCCCCTGGGGGCACGCTCGATCATCCGGGCGCATAGCCGAAACCGGCGCCTGCGTCCAGCCGGAGGGTCGGCGGGACTTTGCCGATGGGCCGGACGCGCCGTCTCAGGGCACCGAACGGGGCACATCTTGCGTGCCGGGGGCCTGCGCCGTGCCGATCCTGTCGCGCACCGAAAGCTGTGCGGCGGCAAGTCGCGCCACCGGCACCCGGAAGGGCGAGCAGGACACGTAGGTGAACCCGGCATCGCGGCAGAAGGAAATCGATTCGGGATTGCCGCCATGCTCGCCGCAGATCGACAGCACCACGTCCGGGTTGGCCGCGCGCCCCCGCTCGGCCCCGATCCGCAGAAGCTCGCCCACCCCGTCGGTATCGAGCACGTGGAACGGGTCCTCGGAATAGACGCCCTGCCGGACATAGGCCGACATGAACCGCCCCGCGTCGTCGCGCGACAGCCCGTAGGTCATCTGCGTGAGGTCATTGGTGCCGAAGCTGAGGAACGACACCAGCGGCGCGATCTCGCCCGCGCGCAGCGCCGCGCGCGGCGTCTCGACCATCACGCCCAGCCGGTAGGCGAAATCGCGACGGCGTTCGTTGCGCACCGCCGCCGCCACGGCATCCACTCGCGTCTTGACCAGTTCGACCTCGCGCCGGGCGCTGACCAGCGGGATCATGATCTCGGGCACGACCGGCGGCTCGCCCTCGCGGCTCGCCTCGAGCGTCGCCTCGAAGATGGCGCGCGCCTGCATGTCGTAGATCTCCGGCACGGTGATGCCCAGCCGCACGCCGCGCATCCCCAGCATGGGGTTGTATTCGCCCAGCGCCTCGACCCGGCGCGTCACGTCCGACACCGGCATGTCGAGCGCCTCGGCCAGTTGCAGGTGGCCCGCGCGGTCGGCGGGCAGGAACTCGTGCAGCGGCGGGTCGAACAGACGGATACAGACCGGCTGCCCCTGCATGATGCGAAAGAGGTCGGCGAAATCGGCGCGCTGCATGGGCAACAGCCGCTCGAGCACCGCGGCGCGATCTTCGCTCGTGTCGGCGAAGATCATCTCGCGCATGACGGTGAGGCGGTCGGCCTCGAAGAACATGTGCTCGGTCCGGCACAGGCCGATGCCGCGGGCCTTGAAGTTGCGCGCGAGTTCCGCGTCAGCGGGGGTGTCGGCATTGGCGCGCACGGCGATGTCGCGGGTCTCGTCGGCCCAGCTCATCAGCGTCTGGAAGGCCGCGTCGCGCGCCGCCTCCAGAAGCGGCGCCTCGCCCGCGAGGATCTCGCCATTGGTGCCGTCGACGGTGATCGTCTCGCCCGCGCGGATCACCTGCCCGCCCGGCATGGTCAGCATCTTGCGCCGCGTCTGGAAGCGGATGTCGGAGGCCCCAACCACGCAAGGCAGGCCGATGCCGCGCCCGATCACCGCGGCGTGGCTGGTCATGCCGCCGCGCTCGGTGAGGATGGCGCTGGCGGCGTGCATGCCGCGGATATCCTCGGGGCTGGTCTCGCGGCGCACCAGCACGCAGGCCTCGCCGCGCGCCGCCGCCGCCTGCGCCTCGGCGGCCGAGAACACCACCTTGCCCGAGGCGGCCCCGGGGCTGGCGGCGATGCCATGGGCCAGCACCTCGCGCGGGGCTTCCGGATCGACCTGCCGGTGCAAGAGCTCGTTGAGCGCGCGCGGCTCGACGCGCATCAGCGCCTCCTCGCGGCTGATGATCCCGTCCTCGGCCAGCGCCACCGCGATGGCCACAGCCGCGCGGGCGTTGCGCGCGACGCGGATGCCGTCGAGAATCCAGACCCGTCCGGCCTCGATGGTGAACTCGGTCTGCATCTCCTCGCGCAGCTTCTCGCGCATCAGCCGGGTATGGGCGCGGATTTCGGCGAACGCCTCGGGGGCGAGTTCCTCGAGCGAGGGCCCGCGCGGATCGCGGCAGAGATAGAGCGCGTCCTCGCCGCCGCGCAGCGCGTCGCGGCCCTGGCTCTGACCCAGGTAGCGGCCGATGATCTGCTGCGCGCCGGTGCGGCTGTCGACCAGCTGCATCACCCCCGATCCGCTCTGGCCCGGGCCGATGCCGAGCGCGAGCTGCTGCACCACGAGGCCGAGCCCCG
>CAJXKX010000147.1 GCA_913055965.1 uncultured Roseovarius sp. | reverse complement strand
GGCTTGCGCCCGACGCCGCGCGCGCGCGGGCCTGGGCGGAGGTGGCCGAGGAAACCGGCGCGCGCGCCCGCCACGGGCTGGCGGTCAACCTTGACCCTGTCAGCCTTGTCCTAGATACCGTGCTCAGGATTCAGCAGACCGCCGGGCGCTAGCCCCGGCCCCGCAGGGGACGCATGAGCACCGATATCCGCATCACCGACAGCCATTGTCATCTCGATTTCCCCGATTTCGACGGCGAGCGCGACGCGCTTGTCGCCCGCGCGGCCGAGGCGGGCGTGCACCGCATGGTGACGATCTGCACCAGGCTGCGACAGGAACCTCAGGTGCGCGCCATTGCCGAGGCCCATCCACAGGTGTTCTATGCCGCGGGCACGCATCCTATGAGCGCCGCCGCCGAACCGATGGCGACGGTGGAGGAATTGGTGGCGCTCGCCGCGCATCCAAAATTCGTGGGCATCGGCGAGAGCGGGCTCGATTATCACTACACCGCCGAAAGCGCCGAGGTGCAAAAGCAAAGCCTGCGCATCCACATCGCCGCGGCGCGCGAGACCGGCCTGCCGCTGATCATCCATGCGCGCGACGCGGATGAGGATATGGCGCGGATCCTGACCGAGGAATACCGCAACGGGGCATACACTTGCGTCATGCATTGCTTTTCTTCGGGGGCCGGGCTGGCGAAGGCGGCGCTCGATCTGGGCTTTTACCTGTCGATGTCGGGCATCGCGGCCTTCCCCAGGAGCCAGGAGTTGCGCGATATCTTCGCCTCCGCCCCGGTGGATCGCATCCTGGTCGAGACCGACGCCCCCTATCTCGCGCCGCCGCCCTTTCGCGGCAAGCGCAATGAGCCGTCCTATACCGTGCATACCGCGCAAAAGGGCGCCGAGGTGTTCGGCATGGAGTGGGCAGAGTTCGCCGCGCAAACCGAGGCCAATTTCGAGCGGCTGTTCACGAGGGCGGTGCTGTGATGGGCGAGTTGCGCTTTACCATCCTCGGCTGCGGGTCTTCGGGGGGGGTGCCGCGCCTTGGCGGCCATTGGGGCGAGTGCGATCCGACCGAGCCGCGCAACACCCGGCGGCGCTGTTCCATGCTGATCGAGCGCGAGACTGAGAGTGGCGTGACGCGGGTGCTGATCGACACCTCGCCCGACCTGCGTGCGCAACTGCTGGATGCGGGGATCGGCGCGCTCGATGCGGTGGTCTATACCCATGCCCATGCCGATCACGTGCATGGCATCGACGATCTGCGCATGATCGTGTTCAACATGCGCGCGCGGCTGCCGGTCTATGCCGATGGCGACACGCAGAACGCGCTCTATGCCCGCTTCGGCTATGCCTTCGTGCAACCCGAGGACAGCCCCTATCCGCCGATCCTCGACATGCACACCATCGACGGCGCGTTCGAGATCGAGGGCGCGGGGGGGGCCATTCCGCTGATCCCGTTCCGGGTCGGGCACGGCTCGATCGATGCGCTCGGCTTTCGGGTGGGGGATCTGGCCTATTTGCCCGATGTGGCCGATATCCCCGAGGACGTATGGCCCACGCTTCGCGGGCTCGATTGCTGGGTGCTCGACGCGCTGCGCCGCACGCCGCACCCGACGCATGCGCATCTCGACCTGGCGCTGGAATGGATCGCGCGGGCGGCCCCGCGCCGGGCGGTTCTGACCAACATGCATATCGACCTCGATTACCGGACCGTCGCCGACGAGACGCCTGACCATGTCACCCCGGCCTATGATGGGATGATCCTCCGCTACGCGGTCTGACGCGATGCAGGCGCTGATCGAAGTGATCCTGCCGGTCTTTCTGGTGATCGGCTTCGGCTATCTCGCGGTGTGGCGCGGCTGGTTCAGCGCGGCGGGTGTCGATGGCCTCATGACCTTTACCCAGAAATTCGCCATTCCCTGCCTGCTCTTCGCCGCCATCGCGCGGCTCGACCTGGGGCAGAATTTCGAGTGGCGGTTGCTGACGAGTTTCTACGTGGGGGCGTTGTCGGGGTTCCTGCTGGGTCTTCTGGGCGGGCGGTTCCTGTTTGGCCGGTCCTGGGAGGACGCGGTCGCCATCGGGTTCTGCGGGCTGTTTTCAAACTCGGTCCTCTTGGGTCTGCCGATCATGGAACGCGCCTACGGTGCGGGGGCGCTGTCGGCGAATTTCGCGATCATCGCGATCCATTCGCCGATCTGTTACGGCATCGGCATCACCGTGATGGAGGTGGTCAAGGCGCGCGGGCAGGCGGGACGGCAGGTCGTGGGCAAGGTGCTGCGCGCGATGTTCTCCAACACGCTGATCATGGGGATCGCGGCGGGGTTCGCCGTCAACCTGTCGGGGCTGCCGCTGCCGGGGCCGTTCAACGACGCGGTGGACCTGATGGTGCGCGCGGCTCTGCCCGCTGCGCTGTTCGGGCTGGGGGGCATCCTCGTGCAATACAGGCCCGAGGGCGACATGCGCGTGATCCTCTATGTCTGCGCGCTGTCGCTGGTGGTGCATCCGCTGGTGACCTACGGCCTCGGGCGGGGGCTGGGCCTGTCTGTCGACGCGCTGCGCTCGGCGGTGGTGACGGCGGCGATGGCGCCGGGGGTCAACGCCTATATCTTCGCCAATATCTACGGCCATGCCAAACGGGTGGCGGCGTCGAGCGTGCTCATCTCGACCGCGCTGACGGTGGTGACGGCGTGGCTGTGGCTGCAAGTCCTTCCATAGAAACCATTTTCCTGTCCCGCCGTCTCACCCTGTCTTGAGCGGCGCGCCCCCGGCAAAGCTGTTGCCGTTGACGTAATCGCAGGGCGCGTCCTGCATTTCGAGGTGCAGGCCGTTGCCGTCGAAAGGGTGCGCGCAAGCCAATGCCTCGTCCACCTCGATGCCGAGGCCGGGGGTGTCGGGCGGGGTGATGAAGCCGCCCTCCACGGTGATCCCGCCACGGATGAGCGCGTTGTGAAAGGGCGTCTCGATCGTCTCGGCCATCAAGATGTTGGGGATCGAGGTGGCGAGGGCCACATTCGCTGCCCATTCCACGGGGCCAGCATAGAGGTGGGGGGCCATTTGCGCGCCATGCGCCTCGGCGATGGCGGCGACCTTCTTCATCTCCCAGATGCCGCCCGCGCGGCCCAAGGCGGGCTGCAGGATTTCGGCGGCGCCCGCGCGCAGGACGGCGGCGAACTCGGCCTTGGTGGTCAGCCGCTCGCCGGTGGCGACGGGCACCCGGACGGCGCGGGCCACGCGCGCCATTTCGTCAATGTTATCAGGGGGAACGGGCTCCTCGAACCAGAGCGGGGAGTAGGGCTCGAGCGCCTGCCCGAGGCGGATCGCCCCGGCGGTGCTGAACTGTCCGTGAGTGCCGAAGAGAAGGTCGGCGCGGTCGCCCACGGCCTCGCGGATGGCGCGGCAGAAGGCCACCGAAAGCGCGATGTCGGACATCGCCGGCATATGCCCGCCACGCATCGTGTACGGTCCGGCGGGATCGAATTTTATCGCTGTATATCCGCGACTTACGCAGTCGAGGGCGCTCTCGGCGGCCATTTCGGGAGAGGTCCAGAAGGCGGTCAGATCGTGATGGGGCAGGGGGTAGAGATAGGTATAGGCGCGGATGCGGTCGTTCATGCGCCCGCCCAGAAGCGCCCAGACGGGCCGCTCGCGCGCCTTGCCCAGGATATCCCAACAGGCGATTTCCAGCCCGGAAAACGCCCCCATCACCGTCAGGTCGGGGCGTTGCGTGAAGCCCGAGGAATAGACGCGGCGGAACATGAACTCAATGTTTTCAGGACTTTGCCCTGCCATGTGGCGCGCGAACACGTCCTCGATCACGGCGCGCATCGCGTCCGGCCCGACGCTTGCCGCATAGCATTCGCCCCAGCCGGTGATGCCGTCATCGGTGGTCAATTTCACCAATATCCAGTAGCGCCCGCCCCATCCCGGCGCGGGGGGCGAGGTCACGATGATGTCGAGGTCTTGCAGTTTCATGTGGGCCTCCGGGGGCTGGTCTTGCCGGTCGGTATCGTGTCGGTAGTCTGTCGGTATCGCGTCGGTGCCGGTGCTGTCAGTCGAACACGATCACGTTGCGCCGGGCCGAGCCGGACTTCGTGTCGGCGATGGCCTCGTTGATCCGGTCGAGCGGCCAGCGGTTCGAGATCAGCTCGTCGAGTTTGAGCCGCCCCTGCCCGTAGAGATCGACCATCCACGGGATATCCCGGCGAATGACCGTCTCGCCCATCTTGGAGCCGATCATCGCCTGACCGGCGGCGGCGAAATTGGCGGCCTCGTAATGGCTCTCGGCCCCCGAATGGGGCATGCCGACCATGATCATGCGCCCCCCGCCTGCAAGGTAGCGCGGGGCCTCGTCATAGGCGCGCGACGCGCCCACGGTGACGAGCACGGCATCGGCGCCGCGCCCCATGGCCGCCTTGGCGGCGCGCCACGGCATCTCTTCGGTCGCGAGCACGCCGTCGGTCGCGCCGAAATCGCGGGCGGTGGCCAGCTTTTCCTCGCTCATGTCCACGGCGACGATGCGCCGGGCACCCGCGATGCGTGCGCCCTGGATGGCGTTGAGGCCGACACCGCCCGCGCCGATCACCACCACGTCCTCGCCCGCGCGCAGATGCGCCGCGTTGACCACGGCACCGACGCCGGTGATCACCCCGCAGGCCAGAAGCGAGGCGGCGGCCATGTCGATCCCCTCGGGGACGCGCACGACCTGGCTGTGATGCACCACCACCCGTTCGGCGAAGGCGCCGCAGGCCATGGCCTGGTGCAGCTTGCCGCCATCGGGCATGGAGAGGGGCCCGTGATCGCCGTCATAGGGGGTCTCGCATCCCGTCGGGCGTCCGCCCGCGCAGGAGGGGCATTGCCCGCAGGCGCGGATGAGCGTGACGACGACCGGATCGCCGATGGCGAGCCCGGTCACGCCCGCCCCGAGCGCGCGCACCCGGCCCGCCGCCTCGTGGCCATAGACCGCCGGGAGCGAGCCGCCCCAGCCGCCATCGGCATAGGTGATGTCGGAATGGCAGATCGCGACGGCATCGAGCGCGACCTCGACCTCGCCCGCCTGCGCGCCGCGCAGGTGAACGTCCTCGACGCTGAGCGGGGCGCCGAAATCGTGGCAGACGGCGGCCTTGATGGTGTGCATGAATTTCTCCCTCGTTTTTTCATACCAGAGGGGGATTCGCCGCTGCCTGCAAGCCGGTTTGCGTCAGCCGTGCCGCAGATGCCCCGTGGCGGTGATGAACTCGTCCAGGCAGGCGGCGTAGGCCTCGGGCGCGTCGATGGGCGGCACATGGCCGGTGCCGCGCAGCAGGCGGAACTGCGCGCCGGGGATGAGGTCCACCGTCTCGCGCACCAGATCGGGCGGGGTTGAGCCGTCCTCGGACCCGGCGATGCCGAGCGCGGGAATGCGCAGCCCCGATGTGGGGGTGTAGAAATCCGTGCCCGCGATGGCGGCGGCGCAGCCCGCGTATCCCTCGGGGTCGTGGGCGCAGAGGTGGTCATACCACGTCCGGTGACGGCCTGCCGCGACATGGGCGCGGGGGAACCACCGCTCGCAGGAGGCTTGCGCCAGCTCTTCCATCCCGCCGGGGCGGCGGGCGGTGGCGATGCGGTCCGCCCACATGTCGGGCGTGCCGATCTTGGCCCCGGTATTCGACAGCACCAGCGCGCGGATGAGGTCGGGGCGTTTCACGGCCAGCCCCTGCGCCACCACCCCGCCGATGGAGAGGCCGAGGAACATCGCGTCGCGCACCTCCAGGTGATCCATCAGCCGCTCGGCATCGCGGATGAGCGCGCCCATGGAATAGGGCGCGGGCGGGGTCGAGGAGCGCCCGTGCCCGCGCGCGTCGTAGCGGATGACGCGCAGGCCGATGGGCAGCAGCGGCACGATGTTGTCCCACAGATGCGTGCCGGTGCCGAGCGCATGGGCGAGCACGAGC
>CAJXKX010000146.1 GCA_913055965.1 uncultured Roseovarius sp. | reverse complement strand
GTGGCGACCACAACCGTTTGAACGCCCACCCGCGGTCGGGCGCTGCGCGGCTTCTCAAACGTTGCGCCTAATGGCAGGAGCAGGCCATCACTCCTCCGCGCGGCACCGGGCACGGTGCGCCCGGTATCGAACCTATGTCATAATCATATCCTATCAATATTATCTGAAAAGAGAATTTTACCTAATCCTTCGAATTTGTTAGAACCATTCCAGATTCGCGCCGTGCGCGCCGCACGGGTCCGCGACACTCGCAAACCGAACCGGAGGGAAAGATGGACGGCAACGACATGGCAAAATGCCCCGTCATGCATGGCGGGCAGACCGAGAGCGGCAAGAGCGTCACCGACTGGTGGCCCAAGATGCTCAACCTCGACATCCTGCATCAGCACGACACCAAGACCGACCCGCTGGGCGAGGCGTTCGATTACCGCGACGCCGTGCGCGGTCTCGATGTCGAGGCGGTCAAGGACGACCTCAAGGCGCTGATGACCGACAGCCAGGACTGGTGGCCCGCCGATTACGGCCATTATGGCGGCCTGATGATCCGCCTCGCATGGCACGCGGCGGGCACTTACCGCCTGCAGGACGGGCGCGGCGGCGCGGGCACCGGCAACATCCGCTTTGCTCCGCTCAACTCGTGGCCCGACAACGGCAACCTCGACAAGGCGCGCCGCATCCTGTGGCCGATCAAGAAGAAATACGGCAACAAGCTCAGCTGGGCCGATCTCATCATCCTCGCGGGCAACATGGCCTACGAATCGATGGGGCTGAAGACCTTCGGCTTCTCCTTCGGGCGCGAGGATATCTGGCACCCCGAGAAGGACATCTACTGGGGCGCCGAGCGCGAATGGCTGGCCCCTTCGGACACGCGCTACGGTGACGTGACCAAGCCCGACACGATGGAAAATCCGCTCGCCGCCGTGCAGATGGGCCTCATCTACGTCAACCCCGAGGGCGTCAACGGCCAGCCCGACCCGCTCAAGACGGCGGAGCAGGTGCGCGAGACCTTCGCGCGCATGGCGATGAACGACGAGGAGACCGCGGCGCTGACCTGCGGCGGGCACACCGTCGGCAAGTGCCATGGCAACGGCGATGCCGCGACGCTGGGCGCAGAGCCCGAAGGCGCGGATATCGAGACGCAGGGGCTGGGCTGGGTCAACCCAAATCTCGGCGGCAAGGCCAGCAATGCCATCACCTCGGGTCTCGAGGGCGCGTGGACGACCAACCCGACGCAGTGGGACATGGGCTATTTCAAGCTCTTGTTCGGCTATGAGTGGGAACTGCAGAAATCGCCCGCCGGGGCGTGGCAGTGGCAGCCCGTCGACATCGCCGAAGAGGACATGCCTGTCGATCCCAGCGATCCCTCGAAGCGTGCCATGCCGATCATGACCGATGCCGACATGGCGATGAAGATGGACCCGACCTATCGCGCCATCTGCGAGAAGTTCATGGCCGACGAGGCCTATTTCTCGGACACCTTCGCGCGGGCGTGGTTCAAGCTGACGCATCGCGACATGGGCCCGCAGGAGCGCTATATCGGCCCCGACGCGCCCACCGAGACGCTGATCTGGCAGGACCCGGTGCCGGCGGGCAATGCCGATTTCGATATCGGCAAGGCCAAGCGGCTGATCGCGGAGAGCGGGCTGTCGGTGTCGGACATGGTGGCGACCGCGTGGGATTCCGCGCGCACCTTCCGGCAGTCGGATTATCGCGGCGGCGCCAATGGCGCGCGCATCCGCCTCGCCCCGCAGAAGGACTGGGAAGGCAACGAGCCCGAGCGCCTCGCGCGCGTGCTGGGTGTGCTGGAGCCGATTGCCGCCGAGGTTGACGCGAGCGTGGCCGACATCATCGTGCTGGCCGGGAACGTCGGCGTCGAGCAGGCGGCGAAGGCGGCCGGGGTCGATATCGAGGTGCCCTTCGCGCCCGGTCGCGGCGATGCCACCGACGAGATGACCGACGCGGACTCTTTCGCCGTGCTCGAACCGCTCGCCGACGGCTTCCGCAACTGGATGAAGAAGGATTACATCGTCACCTCCGAGGAAATGCTTCTCGACCGGGCGCAGCTCATGGGCCTGACGGGCCCCGAGATGACCTGCCTGATCGGCGGGATGCGGGCGATGGGCACCAACCACGGCGGCACGGCGCATGGCGTCTTTACCGACCGTGTGGGCGCGCTCACGACCGATTTCTTCGTCACGCTCACCGACATGGGCCTGAAATGGGAGCCCGCGGGCGGCGGTCTTTACAACCTCGTGGACCGCAAGACCGGCGAGACCCGCCACAGCGCGACGCGCGTCGACCTGGTGTTCGGCTCGAACTCGATCCTGCGCGCCTATGCCGAGGTCTACGCCCAGGACGACGCCGCCGAGCGCTTTGTCTGCGACTTCGTCGATGCGTGGACCAAGGTGATGGAGGCCGACCGCTTCGATCTGGGATGATCGCGGGCCGGACGGGCTGAAGAGTGGCGGCGCCGGGGACACCCGGCGCCGCTTTTTCATGCGGGCTGGCGCAACGCCCGCCAGCAGCCGCGCAGCGCCGCGTGGTCGTCGGTGACGAGGGTGACGGGGATGGCCTGCATGATCCCGGCATAGGGGCCGCGGGCGGTGAAGGCTGCGGCGAAATCGGTGCCGAGGAGGTGCGGGGCGATGGCGCGGGCGGTGCCGCCGATGAGAAAGACGCCGCCGGTCGCCATATGGGTGAGCGCGAGGTTGCCCGCGACCGCACCCAGAAGCCGGGCGAAGAGGGCGCGCGTGGCGCGGGCGGGGGCGTCGTCTGCCGCCACGATGGCGGGGGCGTCGCGGCGCTCGCCGGTGCGCAGGCGGTGCAGCCGCGCGAGCCCCGGCCCCGACAGAAGCGCCTCGTAGGGTTTGTGCGCGACCTCGGTGCCGAGCGCGGCAATCACCCCGTCGGCCTCTGCATCGAGATGGGGCAGGCCGGAATGGCCGGCCTCGGCCGGGGGCACGAAGAGGCGGCCCGCCACCCGGTGCGCCACGGCGATGTTGCTGCCGGTGCCGAGGCCCAGCACCATGCGCGCGCCCTCGGGGTCCGGCGTGCCGGGCAGGACCGGGGTGAGGCAGGCCGGGTCGAGATCGTCGAGCGCCATGGCCTGCGCCTGAAGGTCGTTCATCAGGTGGACGCGCGCCGCGCCGGTCGTCTGCGCCAGCGCCGCCGCCTCGATGCGCCAGTCGCGGTTGGTCAGTTGCGCGGCCCCGCCGCGCACCGGCCCGGCGACCCCCGCGCAGATGGCCGCGACCCGCGCGCCGTCGAGATAGGCCGCGATCAGCGCCCCGGGCGCGGCGAACTCGTCATTGGCCAGCCGTCGCGCCGTTTCGGGGCGCAGGCCGTCCGCCGTGGCGAGCGCCAGCCGCGTGTGGCTGGCGCCCATGTCGGCCAGCAGCCAGTCAGCCATCGCGCCAGCGGGCGGCGAGCGCCCGCGCCGCCTCGGCCAGCAGCAGCACGTCCATGCCCACGGCGAGGACTCGCGCGCCCCAGTCGCGGTAGCGCGCCGCCGTCGCGTGGTCGAGCGCGAGGATGCCCGGCGCGCGCCCCGCCGCCGCGATCCGCCCCAGCGCGTCGCGGATCGCCTCCTGCACCTCGGGCACCGTGGTGTCGCCCCTGTGGCCCATGTCGGCGGCGAGGTCCGAGGGGCCGATGAACACGACATCGACGCCCTCGACCGCGAGGATGTCGTCGAGCGCGTCGAGGCCTGCGCGGCTCTCGACCTGGACCATCAGGCAGATCTGCGCGTCGGCGGTGGTGGTGTAATCGGGGATGCCGGAGAACCGCGAGGCGCGCGCCAGCGAGGCCCCGAGGCCGCGCACGCCCGCGGGCGGGTAGCGCGTGGCGCGCACCAGCGCCTGCGCCTGTGCGCCGCTCTCGACCATCGGGATCAGCAGCGTCTGCGCGCCCGCGTCGAGCACCTGCTTGATCGCCCATGTCTCGCCCATGGGCAGGCGCACCACCGCCTGCGTGGCCGCGCCGCGCAGCACGCCCAACTGTGCCGAGATGGTGCCGAGATCGTTGGGCGCGTGTTCGCCGTCGATCACCAGCCAGTCGAACCCCGCCTCGGCCAGCACCTCGGTGGGGTAGGGCGCGGCAAAGCCCGCCCAGCAGCCATAGAGGGTCTCGCCGCGGGCGAGCGCGGATTTCAGGGGGTTCTCGGGGGCGGGCATGACGGGCTCCTGTCTGGTGGTCGCGGGCACCATAGACCGGTGCGGCGGGCGCTGCGAGGGGTTGAATGGCGGCGCGCCCATGCGCAGGTCGGAAGCCGGACAGGCGCATCCGCGCGATGCGCGACATCCCGACCCGAAAGGAGGACGCGATGAGCCCGACCCATCAGACCAACATGACCGAGCAACTCGACCGGCTGACGCCCGACATGAGCTGGAAGGGTCTTGCCCTGCTGGGCGTGGTGATGCTCACCGGCGGGGTGCTCGCCTTTCTCAACCCGTTCGCCGCGTCGCTCGCCGCCGAAGCGCTGGCGGGGGCGGCGTTCCTGATCGCGGGGGCGATGCAGCTGGGCCTCGCGATACGGAATCGCGGCGCATCGACCGGCGACCGCTGGCTGTCGGGCGCGCTGGGCGTCGTGCTGATCCTGTTCGCGGTGTCGCTGATGCTCGACCCGCTGGCGGGGCTGGTGACGCTGACCGCGCTGGTGGCGCTGTTCTTTACCGTGATGGGCGCGCTGCGCGTGGCGCTTGCCTGGCACATGCGCCCGGCACGGGGCTGGGGCTGGCTGATGGCGGGGGGTGCGCTGTCGCTGGTGCTGGCGGCGCTGATCGTGCTGAGTCTGCCGGGCGGCGCGCTGGGCCTTCTGGGCCTGTTCCTGGGCATCGACCTCGCGGTGGGCGGCGCTGTTACGCTGGCGCTTGCATGGCAGCGCCGGACGCAGGGCTGAGCGCGGATGGACAGCGCGGCCCGGCTGTGATCTGACGGGCGGGGGGCCGTGCGGCCCCGTTCCCTTATCCGAGAGAGGCCGAGAATGACGCGCGATCCGCATATCCTGCAGCCAGCACAGGGCAGCCTGCCCGTCCGGTGCCGTGCGGGGGCGTGCGGATCGTGACCGACCATCTCAAGGGCCTGCTGATCACCGCGACCGGCGTTCTGTTCATCGTGCCGGATTCGCTCTTCGTGCGGCTGATCGACGGCGATGCCGCCTCGATCACCTTCTGGCGGGGGATGACCGCCGGGGCGGTCATCCTCGCGGGGGTGCTGCTGACGCGCGGGTTCGACGGCTTTCGCGAGGTGGCGGCCACGGGGACGCGCGGTGCGCTCTACACGGTGCTTCTGGGCCTTGCCGCGCCCGGTTTCGTGCTGGCGGTGAGCTGGACGAGCGTGGCCAACGTGGTGTTCATCCTCGCCTCGATGCCGGTCTTTGCCGCGATCCTCAGCCGGGTGTTCCTGGGCGAGGCGATCAGCCGCCGGATGATCCTGACCATGGTCGGGGTGTTCGCGGGGCTGGCGCTGATCCTGCGCGGCTCGCACGAGACGGCGGGCGCGCACTGGAGCGGCGATCTGGTGGCGCTCGGCGTGTCGGCCACCTTTGCCGCGGCGATGACCACGGCGCGGCGGCTGCGGGCGGTGTCGCTGGTGCCTGCCGTGCCCGTGGCGATGATCGGCGCGTCGCTGCTGGTCTGGCCGCTGGCCGCGCCGCTGGAGACTTGGCAGGCCAACTGGCCGCTGCTGCTGGCGCACGGGGCGTTCATCAGCGTCTCGACCTCGCTGCTGACGCTCGGCCCGCGCTATATCGCGTCGCCCGAGGTGGCGCTGCTCATCCTGCTGGAATCGGTGCTGGCGCCGCTGCTCGTCTGGGCGGTGATCGGCGAGGACCCGGGCGCATGGGCGCTCATCGGGGGCGCGGTGGTGATCTCGGTGCTGCTGGCGTCGAACATCTGGGCGCTGCGGATGACTCGCCGGATGCGCATCCGCCCGCTGCC
>CAJXKX010000145.1 GCA_913055965.1 uncultured Roseovarius sp. | reverse complement strand
CAGAACGATGTCGGAGTAAACGGCGGTGGTGGACATGCGAAAGTCGATGCACACCAAGAGGTCGAGCTTGCCCTCGGGCGCCGCGTCATGCCAGCGGGCCTCTTTCGGCATGGCATGGCCTTCCTCGCCCAGATCCTTGCCCATGACCCCGTGATCGGTGCCCAGAAGGTGCTTGAGGAAATATTCGTGCCCCTTGCCCGAAGATCCCAAGAGGTTCGAGCGCCAGACAAAGAGGTTGCGCGGCCAGTTCTCGGGCGCGTCCGGGTCCTCGCAGGACATTTCCAGATCGCCGGATTTCAGCTGCTCGGCGACATAATCCCTGATCTCCTTGCCCGCCGTCTTCGCCGCCTTCGACACCTCCAGCGGGTTGGTTTTCAACTGCGGGGCCGAGGGCAGCCAGCCCATACGCTCGGCACGGATGTTGTAGTCGATCAGGCTCACGTCCCAGTCGCCCTCGGGGGCCGTGGGCGACAGGATTTCGCCCGCGCGCAGCGTCTCGTAGCGCCACTGATCGGTATGAGCATACCAGGCGGAGGTCGAGTTCATGTGCCGCGGCGGGCGGTTCCAGTCGAGCGCGAAGGCGAGCGGTTGCCAGCCGGTCTGCGGGCGCAGCTTTTCCTGCCCGACGTAATGCGACCAGCCGCCGCCCTCCTGCCCGATGCAGCCGCACATCACCAGCATGTTGATGATGCCGCGATAGTTCATGTCCATGTGGTACCAGTGGTTCAGACCGGCCCCGAGGATGACCATGGACTTGCCGTGCGTCTTTTCGGCATTGCCCGCGAATTCGCGGGCCACGGCGATGATCTTTTCGCGCGCCACGCCGGTGATCTTCTCGGCCCAGGCGGGGGTATAGGGCATGTCGTCGTCAAAATCGGCGGATACCCAATCCCCGCCGAGGCCGCGATCAAGGCCATAGTTGGCGCAGAACAGATCGAACACCGTGGCGACCAGCACCTCCTCGCCGCCCGCCAGCGTCACCCGACGCGCGGGGATGTTGCGGGTGAGCACCTCGGGCGCGTCGCACTTGACGAAATCGCCCGTGGCGGCGCCGCCGAAATAAGGGAAATCGACCGCCGCCACCTCGTCGTGATGATCGTCGAGGACCTGACTCAGGCGCAGGTTGGTCTCGGCCCCTTTCGCGCGTTCCTCGAGGTTCCACTTGCCCTCTTCGCCCCAGCGGAACCCGATGGAGCCGTTGGGTGCCACGATCTGGCCAGAAGCCTCGTCATAGGCCACGGTCTTCCAGTCGGGATTGTTGGTCTCGCCCAGCTTGTCGTCGAGATCCTCGGCGCGCAGCATCCGGCCCGGCACGAGGTGGCCGTCCTTTTCATCCAGCCGCACCAGCATCGGCATGTCGGTGTATTTGCGGGCATACTCCTCGAAATACTCGGCCTGCCGGTCAAGGTGATATTCGCGCAGGATCACATGGCCCATGGCCATCGCCAGCGCCGCATCGGTGCCCGCCTGCGGGTTCAGCCAGATATCGCCGAACTTGGCGGCCTCGGAATAGTCGGGGCTGACCACCGCCGACTTGGTGCCGCGATAGCGCACCTCGGTGTAGAAATGGGCGTCGGGCGTACGCGTCTGCGGCACGTTCGAGCCCCACAGCATCAGGAATCCCGCATTGTACCAATCGGCCGATTCCGGCACGTCGGTCTGCTCGCCCCAGGTCTGTGGGCTGGCGGGCGGCAGGTCGCAATACCAGTCGTAGAACGACATGCAGGTGCCGCCCAGAAGGCTCAGGTAACGCGAGCCTGCCGCGTAGCTGACCATCGACATGGCCGGGATCGGCGAGAAGCCGAAGACGCGGTCGGGACCGTAGGTCTTGGCGGTGTAGGCATTGGCGGCGGCGACGATCTCGGTCGCCTCGTCCCAGGTGGCGCGCACGAAGCCACCCTTGCCCCGCGTCGTGGTGATCGAGGCGCGCAACGCCGGATCGTTCTGGATCGCGGCCCAGGCGGCGACGGGTGTCATCTTCGCGCGCATCTTGCGCCAGGCACGCATCAGGGCACCGCGGATAAGCGGGTTTTTCACCCGGTTGGCACTGTAGAGATACCAGCTATAGGAGGCGCCGCGCGCACAGCCGCGCGGCTCGTGATTGGGCATGCCCGCGCGGGTGCGCGGATAGTCGGTCTGCTGCGTCTCCCACGTCACGATGCCGGATTTCACGTAGATCTTCCAGCTGCACGACCCGGTGCAGTTCACCCCGTGGGTCGAGCGCACCACCTTGTCGTGCCGCCAGCGGTTGCGATAGGTGTCCTCCCAGTCGCGGTTCTCTGCCGTGGTCTCGCCCCAGCCGTCCGAGAATTGATCCAGCTTCTTGCTCTGGAAGAAGTTCAGTTTGTCGAGCAGATGGCTCATGGCTCTCTCTCCTTAGTTGGCGGGCTGCGCGGGGGTGGCGCGGCCGTGTTCGATGTCGTGCAAGAGGCCGCCCTTGCGGGTGTAGACGGCGAAGGTGATCAGCGCGCAGAGCACGTAGAAGACCAGGAACGCCCAGAGCGCAGCGGCGGGCCCGCCGGTCAGGGCGATCGAGGTGCCGTAGCTCTTGGGGATGAAGAACGCGCCATAGGCGGCGATGGCCGAGGTGAAGGCGATGATCGACGACGCCTCGCGCTCGGCCTGCTTGCGCGCCGCCGCCGCTTCCTGCCCGGGATTGAGACGGGCCACTTCCTTGCGCATGATCACCGGGATCATCTGGAAGGTCGAGGCATTGCCCACGCCGGTGAGAAAGAACAGCGCCATGAAGCAGGCGAAGAAGCCCCAGAAATTGCCGGGCGAGTCGCCAAGCGGCAGGAATTGCAGCACGCCCCAGACCGCCACGATCATGCCGAGGAAGGTCCAGAAGGTGACGCGCCCGCCGCCCCACTTGTCCGAGATCCAGCCTGTCGCCGCGCGGCTCAGCGCGCCGACGAGCGGGCCGAGAAAGGCCAGATGCAGCATGTCGAGATCGGGAAATTGCAATTTCATGAGCAGCGGAAAGCCCGCCGCATAACCGATGAAGCTGCCGAAGGTGCCGGTATAGAGGATGCACATGATCCAGTTCTGCCGCCGCTTGAGGATCTGCAGCTGATCCGACAGCGATGCCCTTGCATCGGCGATGTCATCCATCCCGAACCATGCCGCGAGCGTGGCGATCACCAGGAACGGCACCCAGACAAAGCCCGCGTTCTGCAGCCAGATGCGCCCGCCGTCCGACAGCTCTTGCGGCGTGCCGCCCAGCGCACCAAAAACGCCCGTGGTGATGACGACCGGCACGAGGAACTGCATCACCGAGACGCCCAGGTTGCCGAGCCCGGCATTGAGCGCCAGCGCGTTGCCCTTTTCCGCCTTGGGATAGAAGTAGCTGATATTGGCCATCGACGAGGCGAAGTTGCCGCCGCCGAAGCCGCAGAGCAGTGCCAGCACGAGAAACAGCGCGTAGGGTGTATCCGGCGATTGCACCGCGAACCCGATGCCGAGCGCGGGCAGCAGCAGCGAGGCGGTGGACAGGGTGGTCCACAGCCGCCCGCCGAAGATCGGGATCATGAAGCTGTAGAAGATGCGCAGCGTCGCACCGGAAAGCCCCGGCAGCGCGGCCAGCCAGAACAGCTGACCGGTGGTGAAGTCGAAGCCGATGGCGGGCAGCTTGGCCACCACGACCGACCACACCATCCAGACCGAAAAGGCCAGAAGAAGCGCCGGGATCGAGATCCACAGGTTGCGCCGGGCGATGCGGGCCCCGGTTTGCCGCCAGAAGCCCGCGTCCTCGGGCTGCCAGTCGGTCAGCAGGTGACCGGATTTCGTGGGATGAGAGGTCATGTCGGATATGTCCTTGTGTGTCGGTTTGCGGGGTGCGGCCGCATCGGGCCGCACCGCCATCCGTGTCATTCGGCAGGCTGCGAGACCGCGCCGCGCGGGGTGCCGTGCGCCGTGCCCTCGGGCCTCGGCAGCGGCGCGTCCGGCACGTCGGAGAGGAATTTCTCGTCCTCGAGACCGGGATGACGGCGGCGCTCCATCCGGCGGATCGCGAGGTGCATCCACACGGTCGAGACCAGCACGATCACGAAGAGCAGCATGAACGGCGCGGTCCAGACACCGGTGAGGTCGAGCAGCAGCCCGAAGGCGATGGGCAGGAAGAAGCCGCCCAGCCCGCCGATCATGCCCACGAGCCCGCCGACCGATCCGACGTGATGCGGGTAGTAGACCGGGATATGCTTGTAGACGGCGGCCTTGCCGAGGCTCATCAGAAAGCCCAGGATCACGGTCAGCGCGACGAACACGCCCACCGAAAGGCCGAAATCGAAGGCGATGGGCGCGTCGATGCCCTGCACCACATAGGCGGTCTGCGGATAGCTCATCACGAAGAGGATCAGCAGCGAGCCGATGAAGGTCAGATACATCACGAAGCGCGCGCCCCAGATGTCGGACATCCAGCCGCCCAGCGCACGGAAGATCGATCCCGGCAGGCTGTAGAGCCCGGCGCAGATGCCCGCGGTGGTCAGTTCCAGCCCGTAGGCACCGGTGTAGTAGCGAGGCAGAAAGCTCGCGAGGGCCACGAAGGCACCGAAGACGAAGAAGTAATAGGTGGCGAAGCGCCAGACCTGCAGGTTGCGCAGCGGCTCCAGCATCGAGCCGGTCGAGGCCGGGCCTTCACCGGTGCGCTTGCGCTCTTGCTGGACCGGATCGGTCTTGGCGAAGACGTAGAACAGGACGGCGGTAGCGGCGAGCACGATGGCATAGACTCGCGCGGTGCCTTCCCAGCCCAAAGCCACGACCAGGAACGGCGCCGCGAAGTTGGTCACCGCCGCGCCGACGTTCCCGGCGCCGAAGATGCCCAGAGCCGTGCCCTGCCGCTCCTTTTCGAACCAGCGCGAGGTATAGGCGACGCCGACGATGAAGGAGCCGCCGGCAAGGCCCAGGCCCAGCGCGGCGAGCAGGAAGACCTCGTAGGTCTGCACGCTGGTCAGCAACCAGACGCAGACCGCCGTGACCAGCATCTGCAGCGGAAACATCACCCGCCCGCCGAACTGTTCGGTCCAGACTCCCAGGAAGATGCGACTGACCGAGCCCGTCAGCACCGGCGTGGCGACCAGCAGCCCGAACTGGGTGTCGCTGAGTCCCAGATCCTGTTTGATCTTGACCCCGATGATCGAGAAAATCGTCCATACGGCGAAACAGACCGTAAAGGCGAAGGTGCTTAGTCCCAGAGCGCGGTACTGGTCCGCGCGCGAGACTCCGTCGAGTGTGTGCATGTGCTGTCCCTCCGAACATCCATTGCGATGCGATGGCCCTTTTGCGGGCTTCGGAGCAGCAGTGGCGTTCCGCGACACGGCGCCACTTGATCTAGATCAGAAATCCGGATTTTTCGCGCAAAATAAGTGGTTTAAAGAAATTTGTCATGTGCTGCGACGTGGCGGGTCAAGTCGGTGCCCGAGACCTGTCAACTCGGAGATTGACATTTATCAATGTGGACTTTGATAAATATCAAAACGGAATCCACGAGGTGCCTGCGCAATGGCAGATTCGCATTATCCGGATGTCCGGGCGCTCGATATCTTCGCGGATATGGAGGCCGCGCATTTCGACATTTTGATGCGCGGATCCTACGTGCAGAACTTCCCGCCGCAGATCGAGATGATCACGGAGGGGGAGGCGGCGGATTTTCTGCATATCCTGCTGTCGGGGTCGGTTGACCTGTATGCGACCTGGAACGGGCGCGAGACGGTGATGGCCACGGTCCGTCCCGTTTCCAGCTTCATCCTCGCCGCGACGATCCGCGACGCGCCCTACCTCATGTCGGCGCGCACGCGCGAGAAGAGCCGGATCGCTCTGATCCCCAGCCAGGACGTGCGGGCGGTCTTCGACATGGATGCGCATTTCGCCCGCGCCATCGTGACGGAGCTGGCGCTTTGTTACCGCGCGGTGATCAAGAATACGAAGGACCTGAAGCTGCGGACTTCGCTTGAGCGGCTGG
>CAJXKX010000144.1 GCA_913055965.1 uncultured Roseovarius sp. | reverse complement strand
CCGCACCACCCGGGCCGCGACCGTGGCCGCGTCTGCGCGCGCGGCGCGGGCCCGTGCTGCGGTGCGCACGCGGGCCAGTTCGCGCTCGACATGGGCGCGCATCGCCCCGGCCACCTCCTCGATGGCCGCGGCCCCCGCCGTGTCGCCGCGCGCCCGCAGCCGTCCGGCCTCGCCCAGCAGCGCCTGCAGTGGAGTCTTGAGCCCGTGCGCGAGATCGCCCGCCCTGGCGCGGGCATTGGCGATCTCGGCCTCGCGCTCGGTCAACAGCCCGTCCAGCTCCGAGGCGAGCGGCTGCACCTCGCGCGGCCAGCTTGCCCCCATCCGCGCACCCCTGTCCCGGCGCAGCGCCGCGACCCGGGCCCCCAGCCGCCGCAGCGGCGAAAGCCCGACCCCCACCTGCACCCATTGCGCCCCGATCAGCACCAGCAGCAAGAGCGCGAGATAGGGCAGCATGTCGGCCACGAAGGCGCGCCTTGCCTGCACCAGCGCGGCGCTTTCCATCGCGACCAGCGCCCGCGCGGTGCCGCCGCCCAGAGCGGCGGGCAGAGCCACCGTCCGCTCCAGCGCCAGCACCTCCGCCCCCTGCGGTCCGGGCAGGCGCAGCACTTGCGCGCGGCCATCCGGCCCGGCATCGGCGGGCAGGGCGAGGTCGTGGTCCCATAACGAGCGCGAGCGCAGCAGCACCCCCGGCGCCGTCACCTGCCAGTAGAGCCCGCCATAGGGACGGGCAAAGCGCGGGTCGGCAGGCGGGCGGGCCAGCACGAGCGCCCCGCCCTGCCGCTCCAGCCCGCCCAGCACCTGATCGAGATGCACCGAAAGCTCGGCCACCGCGCGGCGCTCGACATGGGTGGCAAAGAGCTGCGCCAGCCCCGCCGCCGCCAGGCCGAGGGCAAGGATCACCGCTCCGGCCCCGGCGGCCAGCAGCCGCCCGCGCAGAGACCGCGCGCTCACCCGTCCTGCTCTTCGATGAAATAGCCGAATCCGCGCCGCGTGCCGATGACGCCGGGGCCCAGCTTGCGGCGCAGCCGCGCGATCACCGCTTCCAGCGCGTTGGCCTCGCGCGCATCGTCATCGCCGTAGAGATGCTCCAGAAGCTCGGTGGGCGGGATCACCCGGTCGCGGTTGAGCACGAGATAGGCCATCAGCCGGTATTCCAGCGCCGTCAGCGAAACCGGGACGCCGCGTGCCGCCACCGTCATGCGGTTGGTGTCGAGCGTCAGGTCTCCGACCGAGTGCAGCGCGCCGCCGCGCCCGGCGGCGCGGCGCACCAGCGCCCGCGCCCGCGCCACGAGTTCTTCCATCCGGAAGGGCTTGGGCAGGTAGTCATCCGCGCCCGCCTCGATCCCCTCGACGCGTTCCTGCCAGGTGCCGCGGGCGGTCAGCACCAGCACCGGCACCTCGCATCCGGCCGCGCGCCAGCGTCGCAGCACCGACAGCCCGTCCATCCCGGGCAGGCCGAGATCGAGCACGATCAGGTCGTAGGATTCGGTGTCGCCCAGGAACCAGGCCTCGGCCCCGTCGGCGCAGGTCTCGGTGCGGAACCCGGCCCCCTCCAGCGCGGCGGCCACATCTGCGGCGATGCGCGGGTCGTCCTCCACCGCGAGCACGCGCATCAGTCGTCATCCTCGATCTCGCGGTCGAGAATGCGCCCCGTCGCCCCGTCGATTTCCAGTTCCACCAACTGCCCGCCCGGCGTGATGAGTTCGATCTCGTAGATCCAGCGGCCATCGTCGCGCTCGAACTCCACCTCGATCGCCCGCCCGCCGCCGGTCTCGGCTCCGGCGATCTCGAGGATGCGTCCGAGCGGCAGAACCTCGCCGCGTTCCAGCGCGGCGCGCGCACGCTCGTGGTCGTCGCGGTCGGCGAAGGCCGGGGGCGCGAGGCCGAGCGCAACGGCAATCAGGAGCGTGGCGGCATGTCGGGTCATGGCCGCAGTCTCTACCGGCTCCGACCTGACAGCAAGCTGACATCGCCCGTCAGGTTGCGGTCAGGCACGATTCGGCAAGAAGGCGGGGCCAACCGCGGCCACCCGGCCGCTCCAACCGAAAGGACCACGATCATGAAGACCCTGACCCTCGCCGCCACCGCGACCGCCATCATCGCCGGGCTCGCCATCACCGGCGCGCGCGCCTCCGACGATGACGGTGCGCGGATCAAGAACACGCCGCCCCGCGCCGAGTGGATGAGCCTTGCCGATCTCGCGCAACGCCTCGAGGCGCAGGGCTATGTCGTCCACGAGATCGAGACGGATGACGGGCTCTACGAGGTCGAGATGACCGACCCTCAGGGCCTGCATGTCGAGGCCTACCTGCACCCCGTCACCGGCGAGCCGGTGCGCCGCCGCGGCTACGACGACTGAGGCCGCGCGCCCCGGCGTGCCGCATCGCCCGCGGTGGCGGGGCCGCCCCGGGGGGATGCTCTCCCGGGCGGCGGTTCATCAAGGGGGTGTGTTGCGCAATCATCGGTATGGTTCGGGCCGCCGATCGGTGATCCGGTCGCCGTATCGGTCAGGCTGCCATCCGGCTGCGGGCCTGTGCGGTCGAATGCGGACGCGGCGCAGCCGAATGCCGGATTGGTGCCGCTGCGGGGCTGGATTATCCTTGCTTCGGTCGCAGTTGCGACTTGCATCGGAGATGTCGCATTGGCCCTGAGTGTCCCCGTTCTTCGCGATCCCTCGCGACCCGCATCGCGGAAGATCCCAAAACCGAATCGCCTCGCGCCCGCCCCGAGGCCGAAGCGTGAGATCCCCGATCTGCCGGGCGATTCGCGCCTCGTCAGCCGGCTGTTGAATGAATACGACACCCGCCAGGCCGCCGCCGCGGCGCGACGGGAGCCGGCGGCCCCCGGCCCGGTCGAATTCTTCGACAACAAGCACGCGATTGTCTTTGCCACGGCGTATGGCGAGGCGCGCAAGATCGCCGCGTGGCTCGAGGATTTCTTTGCGCTCGAGGTGCTGATCGTCGAGGACCGCACCTATTTCCAAGAATGGCTCTATCGCTGCGCCGCCGCAACCGACATGATCCTCGTCGACAGGGCCGCCTTCCCCGAACGCTCGGCGCTGTCGCGCTTCGTGGCGGTCGCGCGCGGGCTGCACGATGCCGACCTGCCGGTAATCGCCTTTGGCGACGCGCCGCCGGATGCGACTGCCCAGCCCGCCATCGGCCTCTATTGCGACGTGACGCTTGTCGCGCCGGTCTCGCTCGATGCCCTGTGCCGGGGCGTGAAACGCGCCGCCGATATCATCGTGGACGGCAGGTCCGACTGATCCGCGCGCCCGCCGACACGGCCCGGCGCGGCAGCATGTGACCCAAAGATACCGCTACATATCCAAAGAGACTGCGGCTTCGCGCGCCGCACCATTGCTATCGTTTGGCAGGAGCGCGATATCGTTCCGCTCCGAGGCCAGATTTTGAGGATGTCCCGATGACCGATGCGCTTTCCGTCTTGATTGTGGATGATCATCAATTGGTTTGTGAGGCGGTGATCAGCTATCTTTCGCGGCTGGAGGGTGTTTCCGTGAAAGGCTGCCAGTCCTTTGCCGATGCCGAGGCGGCGATCGCCGCGGCGGGTCCGTTCGACGTGGTTCTTCTCGATCTGCACATGCCGGACATGAAGGGGATGCAGAGCGTCGCGCAGATCGTCCAACTCAACGCGGGGGGCAATGTCGTGCTGTTCTCGGGGCAGGCCTGTCAGCAGGATCTCAGGATCGCGCTCGAAATCGGCTGCAAGGGGCTGATCCCCAAGGATCTGCCGCTCGTCTCGCTCGAAAGCGCGGTGCGGCTGGTGGCGTCGGGTGAGATTTTCGTCCGCTTCTCCGCGTCCGATACCCCATGCGCCGGCGCCGGGGCCGCAAACCTGCTCGACGAGCGCGAACTGGCGATTCTCAAGATGGTGTCCGAAGGCAAGACCAACAAGGAAATCGCCTGGGTTCTGAAGCTGTCGGAAATCACCGTGAAATCCTCGATGCGCAAGATCTGCATGGCGCTCGATACGCTCAACCGGGCGCACGCCGTCACCCGCGCGAAGGAATTGAACCTGATCTGAGTGCGCGGCCGCCTCAGCCGGGCAGGTCCGCCTCGGGGATGATCGGAAAGAACGCGCCGCCCGACCACAGCCCGAACCATCCGTCGCGGCGCGCGCCGATCTCGACGAGGCGGTAAAAGCTCTTGCGGTCGATCAGCGCTTCCAGCCCGGCACGCACGTGCACATAGGGCGACGGCTCTCCGGTCTGCGGATCGCGCTCCACGCGGATCGGGTCATCCGGCCCCGCGGTGACGTGATCGCCCACATTGGTCTCGAATCGCAGCACCTGCCCGTCGCCCGTGCCGCTGGCGTCGAAATCCACCGCCACGAACGGGGCGTCGTCCACCGTGATCCCGACCTTCTCGACCGGGGTCACGAGAAAATATTTCTCGCCCTCCTTGCGCAGGATGGTGGAAAACAGCCGCACCAGCCCGGGCCGGGTAATGGGCGTGCCCTCGTAATACCACGCCCCGTCCCGCGCGATCCGCATGTCGATATCGCCGCAAAAGGGCGGGGTCCACAGATGCACCGGCGGCAGGCCGCGATTGCCCGGTTCGGCGGCACGCAGCGAGGCCGCGAGGCCCTCGGGTGACGGGGTTGTGACGCTGCTTGCACTCATTGCTTTTGCCATTTCCATCCGAGACTATACATTCCCTGACAAGATATAGGCCCAACCGGAGTTTTGCCATGACCGAAGAGACCGATCTCGTTGCCGGGCTGGAGGCGCTGGAGGACAAGCTGGCGCAGGCGCGGGCCTCGATCACCCGGCGGTTCATCGGGCAGGAGCGGGTGGTCGACCTGGCGCTCTCGGCGCTCTTGTGCGGCGGTCATGGCCTGCTGATCGGCCTGCCGGGGCTGGGCAAGACACGGCTGGTCGAGACGCTGGGCACGGTGATGGGGCTTGCCACCAACCGCGTGCAGTTCACCCCCGACCTGCTGCCGACCGACATCCTCGGGGTGTCGATCCTCGATCCGCGCACCCAGGAGTTCAAGTTCAAGCCCGGCCCGGTCTTCACCGACATCCTGCTGGCCGACGAGATCAACCGCGCCTCGCCCCGGACCCAGTCGGCACTGCTCGAGGCGATGGCCGAGCGCCAGGCGACCATCGACGGCGAACGTCGTACCATGGACGGCCTGTTCTTCGTCATCGCCACCCAGAACCCGGTCGAGTTCCGCGGCACCTACCCCCTGCCGGAGGCCCAGATGGACCGCTTCATGATCCGCTCGCGGCTCGGCTACGTGTCGGTCGAGGAGGAGGTCGCGATCCTGTCCGACCAGATCGAGGTCCATCCGGTCGAAACCCTCGAGCCGGTGGTCTCGCGCGACGACGTCCTGACGCTGCTCGAGGCCGTCAAGCAGGTCCGCATCAGCGACGAGCTCCGCGCCTACATCGTCGAGATCGTCGCCGCCACCCGCCAGCGCGAGGAGGTCCAGCTGGCCGCCAGCCCCCGGGCCTCGCTGGCGCTGATGAAGACCGCCCAGGCGATGTCGCTGCTCGAGGACCGCGACTTCGTCATTCCCGAGACGATCCAGACGATCGCCTCCGACGTGGTCGCCCACCGCCTGGTGGTCGAGCCCGAGGCCCGGCTCTCCGGCACCGACGCCCGCGACATCGTCGCCTCGATCCTCGACCAGGTCCCCGCGCCGGTGTGACGGAGCGCCGGTTTCGAAACCGAAGCTCCCTTCACCCCCCGATCTCCTCGAGCAGTTCCTCCGCCGCGTACACCGATCTGAGCGCCTCGACGATGCCGAGCGCGCAGACCGAAACCGCCCGCGCGCGCGCCTCATCGTAGCGCACGTCGTTGCCGAGGCTGTCGAGGTTGCCGTCGAAGACCAGCCCGACCAGGCGTCCCTGCCGGTCGACCACCGGGCTGCCGGAATTGCCCCCGGTGATGTCATTGGTGCTGACGAAGTTCAGCGGCACCGAAGGATCGACCC